>CAYROB010000051.1:0-7651 GCA_964425775.1 uncultured Carnobacteriaceae bacterium | reverse complement strand
TATAATAAAATGTTGGAGAGCTATAAATAATACAGGGAACTTGAGAGTGGGATGGTTTTGATAAAAAAAGAAGATTGGTTCACAATACCAAATATTTTATCGTATGTTAGAATACTAATGATTCCTCTATACGTTTACTTGTACCTAAACGCCGAAAGTTTAAGAGATTATTATCTAGTAGCAATTATATTAGTCTTATCAGGTATTACTGATGCTTTAGACGGAATCATAGCCCGTAGAACCGGGCAAATTACCGATTTAGGAAAAGTATTAGATCCATTCGCTGATAAATTAACACAAGTAGCTATAGTGGGGGCAATGTTTATAGAACGTCCATATATTCTTCCTTTGTTTGTGTTGTTTATAATAAAAGAACTTTATTTATTAGTAAATAATCTTATCTTGATGAGAAAAAATATTATAATGGATGGCGCTATGTGGTTTGGTAAGGTAGCAACAGCAACATTTTACATTTGTATGTTTTTGTTAATTGTTTTTCCATATATTAACGAGAGTCAGAGTTTATTGTTGATTCGAATGACTGCGGCATTTCAGTTGCTCTCCTTATTTGGCTATGCGCATTGGTTCCACGTTAAGTTCAAAGAATATAAGCTAGGAAAATAAAGTAGAACGGGTGATTATTAGATGAATCGAGAAGAAGAGTCCTTACGAGCTCTGACAGTTATTTTAAGAGCTTCGGGCAGTATTACACAAATGGTCAAAAAAGATATGGACTCTTATGGTGTAAATCCTACAGAGTTTATGGTCCTTGAGTTATTATATAACAGAGGCGCTCAGGCCATACAAGTAATAGGAAACAAAGTTTTATTAGCATCAAGTAGTATTACCTACGTGATAGACCAACTTGAAAAAAAAGATTTTGTTCAAAGAAAACAAAGTGAAAAAGATCGACGAGTCACTTTAGTATCACTAACAATTGAAGGCAAAAAGTTAATGAAAGAAATATTTCCACAACACAGTTCCATTATACAAAAATTATTTGAAGATCTAACGGATTCAGATTTAGTAAACTTAGCAGATAATTTGAAAAAAATTGGCTATAAAGCCGTTGAATTAAATGAAGATTCGGGATAATAAGTAAATAAATCGCAATTAGTCACTTTTTTTGTTATACTATGTTGTGAAATAATAATGAATGAGGTTGATAAGATTGGCTAAAAATGAAATTACACCAAAAATTCAAGAACTAGTAGAGACGGAATTACGTAAGGGAGCAAGCAACTCAAGAATTGCTAATTTATTAGATTTACCATATAAAGAAGCAGTGGTAATTATTGATGCAATTAAAGAGATGATTCGTCCAGAAGTAGGACAGAATATCGCTTTTACTTTCCGCGATGAACATATGGAAGGTACAATTGAAAAGTTATTGGTTAATAGTGCGATAGTAAAAGTTGACTGGGATAACTCACCAAAACATTTGTATGACTTGATGGAAGAGAGAACAGTTGTTAACTTTAAGGATATTAAAGCATTTCTTAAAACATTCGACATGGTGCAAGATGAAGATGCCCTTAAAAATGTGGAAGATTAATGAACATAGGCCCGCTGTAACCGTTGATTTCGGTTCACGGGCTTTTTTTCCTGTTTTGTGAACAAAATGAAGGAAGCTAGGTGATTTAACTGTCTGAAAAAATAGAATTCCCGTTAGATAGTTCAGCTTATCTCAGAAAAGCACACCTTCTTTTTAAAGAAGAAAAAAATGAAGAAGCACTTGTATTTATCCAGAAGGCCTATGAGCTCGATGATGATATTCAAATAAATATTTTTTACGCATCTATGTTATCTCATTTTGAAAGATATGAAGAAGCTTTAGAGGTCATAAACGAGGAAAAAGAGCTATATATAAATAGTGAGAAAAATGCCATTTTTTATGTGAAGGTGCTTATCAAGGTGCAAAGTTTTATAGAAGCGGAATATATTATCCAGAAATTTAAGCTGGCTAAAGCAACCGAAGATAAACAGGCTTGGATGAACTTAGCGCAAAATCTTAGTAAAGAACGGGAAAAAGCAAGTTTCAAAGCTAAGCTTCGAAGAGATGAGACGAAAAAAGCCTTAAGAGAACTTGAGCAGTATTCACATATGGTACAAGTAAAGAAAATTCGAGATGCTGAAATATTAGATTTATCTGAATTACAAGAAGTTGCTCCACTAATTTTAATCAGTACTAATATTAGCGGGACAGTGCAACGATACTTTTTAGAGTTGTTAATTCAGAAAGGTGATCAAAATATTTATTCATTTATGTGGTTCAACCAAATTAAAAAGTTGCGACCATCAGAGTTATCTAAATTTGATGATGTAGAGGTCATCCATGAAATATCAGAAGAAATTGAACATAAATTAGCGAAATATCCTGATTTAGAGACACGTGTAAAAATTGAAATAATGCATGATTTATTATTACTCTATCCCTATATTGAAGAAACGGTAAAAGATGTAACTTTTTGGGTTGAGGCGTATATTAGTCAATTAGATTTCTTTAATTATATGGAGATAGAACAAGTCTCTACTAATCAAGAACAGCAAGATATGCTGAAGTGGATAGACTACTTAAATGCAATCGCACAACGAGAAGAAATGTTTAAAGATTAAGACAAAAGAGAAAATCGAGAAAGTCTCAAATAAGATAGACATTATTCATTTACAAAAAGTATTAATTATAGTATCCTTAAGAAGTATGTAAAGTTACTAAATAGATAGTTTTAAATATTCAATCAATTAAAACATGGAGGCAAATAATAAAATGACAGTAAAATATGAAAAAACAGGACCAGTTACCGCAGAACTAACTTTCACAATTGAAAGATCAGTAGTTGAAAAAGGTCTAGATCAAACATACCAACAGGTAAAGGGTAACGTAGAATTACCAGGATTTAGAAAAGGTCGCGTACCACGTAAAATGTTTAATCAACGATTCGGAGAAGAATCACTATATGAAGATACATTAAATAGTATTTTCCCAGCAGAATTCTCAAAAGCTTTAGAGGGAATTGAAGACACAATTGTCGGACAGCCTTCGATTAAAGATATTTCATGGGATGCAGGAAAAGACTGGGAAGTTACTGTGGTTTTAGCATTAGAACCAGAAGTAAAATTGGGTCAATATAAAGATTTAGAAGTAACAAAATTAAACCGTGAACTTGAAGAGGACGCAGTTGAAACAGAATTAGAGCGACGTCGTCAAGAGTTTACAGAACTAGTAATTAAAGATGCAGCAGCTGAAAATGGTGATACTGTTGTTATTGATTACGCTGGTTCAGTTGATGGTGAACTATTTGAAGGTGGAAGTGCAACAAACCACTCGCTTGAACTAGGATCAAACTCATTTATCCCTGGATTCGAAGAGCAATTAGTAGGTGCTGAGCCAGGATCAGAAGTAGATGTAGAAGTAACGTTCCCAGAAGAGTATCAAGCAGAAGAGTTAGCTGGAGCAGAAGCAGTTTTCAAAGTTACAGTTCATGAAGTAAAAGAAGCTGAACTACCAGAACTAGATGATGAATTTGCTAAAGATGTAGATGAAGAAGTTGAAACATTAGATGAATTAAAAGAAAAAATCCAAGAAGAACTACAAGCAGCATTAAATGAGCAAATGGATGAAGCACGCGATGAAGAAGCAATTGTTAAAGCAGTTGCAAACGCAGAAATTGAAGAAGTTCCAGCAGAAATGATTCATGAAGAAGTACACCGTCAAATGGAAATGTTCTACCAAAACTTACAGCAAAATGGTATGGACAAAGAAATGTACTTCCAAATTACAGGAACAACTGAAGAAGATATGCATGCTCAGTTTGAAGTTGGAGCAGAAGAAAGTGTCCGTACTAACTTAGTAATGCAAGAAATTATCGAAGCTGAAGAATTATCAGCTACTGAAGAAGAGCAAGAAGAAGAAGTCAAAACACTTTCAGAACAGTATAATTTATCAGCAGAGCAAGTTAGAGAAGTATTGTCACCTGAGCTATTGTCACGTGATATTGCAATGCGTAAAGCAATAGAGTTAGTTACAGATACTGCTAAAGAAGTATTAGAGCCAGAAGCTGAAGAAACAACAGAAGACTAAGATTCACTAGACCAATTAAATAGCTGATAAAAGTTGGTCTCCACTAAATGGAGACCAACTTTTTATTGGTGAATAAAGATAGAAGTCAATTGTTGGTAGAAAATAATAAGCTGTGTTATTCTTATTAAGAAGTCATGGAAGTTAAAAGAAGTTAGATAGAGGTGAATAAATTAGATATGGATAATAATGAAGATAATATGGGTGTTTCATGTTCATTTTGTGGAAAAAGTCAGGATCAGGTAAATAAAATAATTGCTGGTCCAGGTGTGTATATTTGTGATGAGTGTATCGATTTAAGCAAAGAGATCATAGATAATGAATTTGCAATCGAAAATGAACCCGTTGAACTTGAAGATGTACCTAAACCCCAAGAAATATATGATGTTTTAAATGATTATGTTGTTGGTCAAGAAGCAGCCAAACGTACGTTGTCAGTCGCGGTTTATAACCATTACAAACGTGTGAATCATCTATTACAAGCCGAGTCAGAAGGACAAGTCCAATTACAAAAAAGTAATATTTTATTAGTTGGGCCTACAGGTTCAGGAAAAACATACTTAGCGCAGACACTTGCACGTATTTTAGATGTTCCATTTGCAATCGCGGATGCAACTAATTTAACAGAGGCTGGATACGTCGGTGAGGACGTTGAAAATATACTGTTGAAATTATTGCAAGCAGCAGATTTCGATGTGGAGCGTGCTGAGCGTGGGATTGTATACATTGATGAAATTGATAAAATTGCTAAAAAATCAGAAAGTGTATCAATTACACGAGATGTAAGTGGAGAAGGCGTTCAACAGTCATTACTTAAAATATTGGAAAGCTCAGTGGCAAGCGTGCCGCCCAAAGGTGGACGTAAACATCCACAACAAGAAATGATTGAAATAGATACAACAAACATTTTATTTATTGTTGGTGGAGCTTTTGCTGGTCTGGATGATATCATTAAGAATCGTCTAGGAGAGCGGACAATCGGTTTTGGTGCAAGTACTGAGAAAAACGAATTACTAGGCAGTGCCAATATTATGCAAACAGTATTGCCAGGCGATCTGCAAGAATTTGGATTGATTCCAGAGTTTATCGGTCGTTTACCTGTAGTAGCAGTACTCAATGAGTTAGAAGAAGAAGATTTAATTGAAATATTAACTAGACCAAAAAACTCATTGGTAAAGCAGTATGAAATGTTGATGAGTCTAGATAATGTAGATTTAGAATTTGAAAAAGAAGCTTTGTCTGTTATTGGACAACAAGCGATTGAACAAGAAACAGGTGCCCGTGGATTACGTACGATCATTGAAGAGATTATGTTAAACATTATGTTTGACTTACCAAGTCGTGAGGATATTCATAAGGTAGTTATTACTGAAGAAGCAGCAAAACATCAAGAAAACCCTTTGTTTTACAATGAAGAAGGAGAACTTGTCACCTAGTATTTCAATCAAATAAATGGAATTTCAGGATAGGCTGTTGATCACTTATGTGAAGGGTCAATGGCTTATTTGCTTTATTTACCAAGAATAGAAGAAATAAGTTTGAAATATTCTTGTAATATGGTATTATTTAGAGTGCCTGTTATTGATTTTGTGTCTAACGGGCTATTGCAACCTCGAGTTATGATAAATGGTTGCAAAATATATGAAGTTGGTGAGATTATGAAATTTCCAATTCAAAAAGCAGAGATACTAATCAGTGCTGTCAAAGAAGAACAATATCCTAACTTAAGATTACCAGAAATTGCAATTGCTGGCCGTTCAAATGTTGGAAAGTCATCCCTCATTAATAGCTTGTTAAATAGAAAAAGCTTAGCGAGAACTTCGCGAAAACCCGGTCGAACAGTGACAATTAATTTTTATAATGTTGAAGATGAACTAATGTTAGTCGATGTACCTGGATATGGTTATGCCAAAGTTTCAAAAGGCGAGCTTGAAAAATGGTCTGAGATGATGGAGCATTATTTCTCCACACGAGATATTTTACAAAAAGTGATCCTAATTGTTGATTTAAGACATAAACCAACTGCGCAGGATGTTCAAATGTATGAGTATTTAAAACATCTAGGTTTATCCGTTTTAGTTATCGCAACAAAAGCTGATAAAGTGAAGCGTGGTGTACGGAATAGACATTTGAATCAAGTAAATAATACCTTGAATGTTGCAGAAGAAGATACAGTAATTGAATTTTCGGCAGTTACTGGTGAAGGTAAAGACAAAGTTTGGAATGTCATCTTGGGTGATTTAGGGATTCGAAGAACATGAAACTATTAATGTACGGTGTAAGTAAAGAAACAGTTACAAAAGAAGATGCGCAAATCTATAAGTTAACACCAAAAAAGAAAGAAACCCAAATGAATGATATTCTTGAACTTGATGGGATAGAAGAAATTGTTATTTTAGACAGTAGTTTTCGAAATGAGTATTATTTATATGTCGACGAGCTAGTTTTCAGTCATGGTGATTTTTTGAGGTATCTCTCTGATCAAACAGGAAAATCATTAGAGGAAATTATATTAGAAACGTATAGTAAATTTAATGAAGATGTATTGCATCACTTATATGAAATTGCGAGTGGTTATTTTTCCGATATCAAAGGTTGTTTTAAAGTATTAAATTCGGTCGAAAAGGCGCTGGACTTTGCGGAAAACTTAAAAACAACAGGTGAGGTATTGTTTAAATTATTTAGTGAAACATTGGAGTTAGCATATTCATTGAAATTAGAAATGGATTTACAGCCACTCAATGATAGCCAGATTTCTAAATATATTTATTTATTGAAAAAAGAAATGAAAACTTTAGAAAATAAAAATTATGTGATAGCAGCTAACGATTTTGAGTTAATTGTACTAACAAAGATCTTGTTGGTTGCAGGAGCACAAACTATTACAATCACGAATACAGATGTAGATGAACTAGAGCGACAGTTTGCTATGTTAAAAGCAAATTTAACTGAGTCTGAAGGAACGAGGTTATGCAAAGCAAGTGCTAAATCTCTGAATTATCGAATTGCTAAAGCCGATGCTGTAATTTTAGATGCAGCAGAATTTAACTTGTTGGATGCAGAAATTCAAGAGGAAATATCGGTTATTCGACAGACAAAAAAAATCCAGTATTTGTTAGATACTGGTTCAAATTCATTGGACCCAATTGTAGTTGAAGGGTTAAATCTTCGCTTTATTGATTCTAATGTAAAATTTAGTTACAATGATGAAGAGAAAGAGCAGGCAGAAATTGCATTTGAAGAGATGCTCTCTAGCCAAATCGAAAAATTTATGGAGTATTTTGAACAATTTCAGAATGATAATATAGCAGAGCCTAGTTACTAATTTGACTCAAAGGGAGTTCGTTCGAACTTCTTTTGAGTTTTTTAATGAATGAAACGGTATAAGTGTTTATTAATCGAGTAAAATAAAGTATTATGATACTGAGGGCAGAAGCGGAAGGAAGATATTATGTTTATAGATCAAACGACAATACAAGTTAAGGCAGGCGATGGTGGCGATGGGATCGTTGCTTTTCGCCGTGAAAAGTATGTGCCAGATGGTGGTCCAGCAGGTGGTGACGGTGGAAAGGG
>CAYROB010000050.1:6255-7781 GCA_964425775.1 uncultured Carnobacteriaceae bacterium | reverse complement strand
AGCCAACTCTTGCACATCAACCGTAAGATGACCTACTGCTTGCGCGCCATCAACAATTGTATAAGCATCATATTCTGCAGCAATTTCTAGCATTTGCTTAACAGGATTAATCACTCCCGTTACATTGGAGATATGAGTAAAAGAAATAATTTTTGTCCGTTCATTTAATTTCGCTTGATAATCCGCTAAATCAATTCGTCCATCCGCTGTCACATCGACATAACGAAGCACCGCACCCGTTTCTTTCGCAATTTCTTGCCAAGGAACAATATTTGAATGGTGCTCCATATAGGTCAATAAAATTTCATCATCTTTTGCTAACTTTTTAGCTAGCATCCGCGCAATTAAATTAATACTTTCCGTCGTTCCCGAAGTAAAGATAATCTCTTCATTCGAATCCGCATTGATAAAGTCACGGACCTTTCCGCGTGCTTCTTCATATTCTCTAGTTGCCTCACCTGATAAAGTATGAACACTTCGATAAACATTCGCATTTGCTTGTTCATAGTAATCTTGAAGAGCCTGAATCACCGCTCGTGGTTTTTGATTGGTTGCCGCATTATCAAAATAGATTAGTGGTTGACCATTAATATCACTTTTTAAAATGGGGAAATCTTTGCGTATTTCCGGCCAATTTATTGTCATAAAGCACTCAGTTTCCTTTCAATCGTCTTGATGAATTTCTCACGAACCTCTTTCACTGATATCGCTGCGAGAACACTTCCTAAAAATCCTCGAATAACTAGTCGCTCGGCCTGCTTTTTCTCAAGACCTCGACTCATTAAATAATAAAGTTGTCCTTCATCTACTCGACTAATCGACGCCGCATGTCCGGCCGTTAGTTCATACTCATCAATTAATAATATAGGATTCGTATCCGCACGGGCTTCATCCGATAACATTAAAATACGTGATTCTTGTTGCGCATCACTATGCTTCGAATTCTTCAAGACGTCACCGACTCCATTAAAGGTTAGGCGCGCTTGTTCTAACACGACACCATGTTGATAAATATTGCCAACTGTGTGCGAACCGTGATTAATTACTTGGGCATTGACACATTGAATTTGTTTTGCGCGGCTAATCGCTACTGATTTTACATCTGCTGATGATCCATCACCTAGCAAATCAACCTGGATATCTTCGATGGTGTCCCCATCGTTCATGATCCCTAAGGCAATTTCTAGCGTTGCATCTCTACCAGTTCTTCCAGTTCGGCGGAAAAATGTTTGCGTGTTTTCAGCTAATTCATCAATTCCAGTATATTTTACAATTGCACCAGAACCTGCTTGAATATGGACGTGCACCGTTAGCTTACTCTTTTCCTCTTTATTTTCAACCGATGAATAACTTTCAATAATTTCGACTGATGAATTTTCTTCCGCATAAATAAATACTTGGTGGTTTTTGGCCGCACCTGTTAGTTCCTCATCGAGAAAAGCTAGTTCAATCGGCTCTTGTACTTCAACCCCACGCGGAATGTAAATAAAGACACCACTTGTTAGAAATGCAGCGTTAAATGCATT
>CAYROB010000050.1:4705-6245 GCA_964425775.1 uncultured Carnobacteriaceae bacterium | reverse complement strand
CATTAAATAAGTCTTTGTAATCAACAAAGTCCGACTCCATATAGAGCTTTTTAAATAGATCGGCTTCTTTATCGGACAAGTCCCTATAATCTGAGATAATAAGCTCCTTATCCGCTTGAGTAAGTTCTCTTAACTCGTTTTGTTCTGCTTGAACATCGGACGCTTCAAATAGACTCCAACTTGAATAGTCTAATCGTTCGATTTCAGGAGCTTCTAATTCAGTTAAAAGTGTATAAGCTTTTAGGCGATGATCCAAGAACCAAGGCGCTTCACTCAAGGATTGTGAGATCTGATGCACTAAATCCGTATTCTCTAATTCTTTATTTTGCATAACCATTCTGACTCTCCTTATTCATTAATTTCGATGCCAAGTCCCAATTCCTCAACAATTCCCTTGTAGCCCTCTGCTTCAAGCTGCTTCGCTAAATCGGCATCGCCACTTTTTACAATTCGTCCATCGATTACAATATGCACAAAATCAGGCACAACATAGTTCAGTAAACGCTGGTAATGGGTAATAATTAATGTACCAAAATCCGGTCCAGCCAGGCTATTAATTCCTTTCGAAACGACTTGTAAGGCATCGATGTCAAGACCCGAGTCAATCTCATCCAAAATCGCAATCTTTGGTTCAATCATTAATAACTGAAGGATCTCATTACGCTTTTTCTCTCCACCTGAGAAGCCTTCATTTAAATAGCGTTCCGCCATTTCTTCCGGCATATCTAAAACATCCATTTTCTCATCTAATTTCGTAATGAAATCCATAATGCTAATTTTATCTTCTTCCGCGCGTCCCGCATTCATTGCTGCCCGTAAAAACTCGGCATTTGTCACCCCTGGGATTTCACTTGGGTATTGGAAGGCTAAGAAAAGTCCAGCTTTTGCTCGCTCATCAACCTCTAACTCCAAGACATTTACATCATCTAACCATACTTCCCCTTGGGTTATTTCATAAGCTGGATGTCCCATTAATACTGCTGCCAGTGTAGATTTACCCGCTCCATTTGGCCCCATAATTGCGTGTGTTTCGCCCGTTTTCATTGTTAAATTTAAGCCTTTTAAAATTTCATTATCTTCAATCGATACATGTAAATCTGTTATTTTTAAAGTAGCCATAACGTACTCCTTCTTTTTTCTTTTAATAGGATTCTTTTTTAATAAATTCTTCTTGCCTTCTCTCATTATAGCGCAGAATTTCTCTAGATTAAAAGGATTCATTTGCTTTCATCATTATACAAAAAGAACCTCCTAGATAGACATGCACTACCTAGGAAGTTCCGCGTTTCTTATTAAATTAAACTGCTTCAGCTGAACGTGCAAACTGCATTTGGTGGTACAAGCCTTCTTTTTTCATTAACTCTTGATGGTTTCCTTTTTCAACAACTTGCCCATCTTGCATCACTAAAATTAAATCAGAATTTTGAATTGTTGACAGTCTATGGGCGATTACAAAACTTGTGCGTCCTTTCATCAATTTCTGAAAAGCGGATTGAATTTGCATTTCTGTTCGTGTATCAATCGATGAAGTTGCCTCGTC
>CAYROB010000050.1:0-4695 GCA_964425775.1 uncultured Carnobacteriaceae bacterium | reverse complement strand
TTTTTTATTGATATAAAAATACGCGCAATCGACAAGAGTTGTTGCTCGCCTTTGGATAAGGTCGTTCCACCATCCGTTAAGACCGTATCATACCCATCAGGCAGTGCACGAATAAAGTTATCGGCATGCGCCGACTTGGCTGCCTCAATCACTTTTTCACGACTTGTATCCGGATAGCCATAAGCAATGTTTTCATGCACTGTCCCTGATTTCAACCAGACATCTTGTAAAACCATTCCCAGTTGTTCACGTAAGGAAGCTCGCGTATACTCACTGATTGGCTCACCGTCTAAAAAGATATCGCCCTGATCCACTTCATAAAAACGCATAATTAAATTGATTAATGTTGATTTCCCAGCTCCAGTCGGTCCCACGATCGCGACACTCATACCAGGTTCAATTTCTACATTTAAATCTTCGATCAATTCAACATCATCCGTATACGAAAAGTCAACACCCTCAAAGGCCATCTGTCCAACTACCCCAGCTTCACTATAGATTTTTGTGCCTGTTTCTATTTCTACAGGACTATCAATAATTTCAAAGAGACGGTTGGCTGAAGCTAAAGCACTTTGCAACTCAGCTAAGACCGTTGAGATATCATTAAATGGTTTAGTGTATTCTCGGGCATAACTTAAAAATACAGTTAAACCTCCAACTGTTAGCCCATTACTTAAAATCAAAAGCACTCCCATAAATGCAACCACTGCATAAATTAAGGCATTGATAAAACGGGTTGTCGGATTGACTGTCGATGAATAAAAAGTTGCTTTTTCTGAGTAATGACTATAGAGATCATTAATCTCATTAAATTCTTTTTCTTTCATCTCATAAATATTGAATAAAGTGACGACTTCTTTTTGGGTGATTGTTTCTTCAACAACCTCAGACTGCTCTCCCCTGATTGCCACACTCTTTGTAAAGTACTCATAACTTTTTTTAGCAATAAAGCGTGAGACAAACAGTGACAAAGGTGTCAATAATGCGACTACTATCATCATTCGACTGTTCAGTCGATACATCATAAATAACGTGAACACGATCGTTAAGACGCCAATTAAGAGCTGTTCAAAAACCATTAGGATTCCATCATTTAATTGTTCGGTATCCGTAGTCAGCCTGCTAACTAAATCTCCCGTTCCTTTATCATCAATGTTACCTAAAGGCATTGAATGTATTTTATCTAATGCCTCTTGCCTTAAATCACGTGTCAATTCATGGGAAATCTTTTGATAAATCATAGGCAAAGCCCATTGAACTAAAGTATTGACCGAGACAACAATAGCCATTCTAAACAATACCGCTTTCAGCAGAGTAAAATTAACTTGTCCAATCCCCAGTAAAGTATCAACCGCTTGTCCAATCAAAATGGGTAAGTAGACTGTTAAAGTAACTTGCATAAAAGATAGGACTAAAATCAATAGGAGGAATAATTTATAATCAGCTAACAACCCAAGCAATCGATTTAATATATCTTTTCTTCTTGTTTCCATTATTCCACCTCCGCGACTAATTGTGATTCGTAAATTTCTCGGTATACGTCATTTTCTTCAAGCAACTCTTCATGTTGAGCTAAGCCGACTTGTTCGCCGGCTTCAAGTACTAATATATTATCCGCATTTTCTAAACTGGCAGTTCGTTGGGAGACTATGATAATGGTTCGCTCTTTATATTTTTCTTCTAAAGCTCCCAGTAGATTGGCCTCCGTTAAATAATCCAAAGCTGATGTTGAATCATCTAGAACTAGTATTTCACTTGGTTTTAATAAGGCACGTGCGATCGTTAATCTTTGACGCTGCCCTCCGGAAAAGTTGCGACCAAATGCTGCTACTGGAGCATCTAATTTATTTTCTAAGGCCTGAACAAAGTCTTTTGCCTGTGCATCTTCTAATGCCTGCCACATTTCTGCTTCACTCGCATCTTCTTTCGCAACCTGCAAATTCGAGCGAATTGTTCCTTTAAACAAACCGATTTCTCCAGATACAACACTTATCTGATTCCTCAAGTTCTCTCTGGAGTCTCCCTGATAGATTTCAGGATGATAAAGAATCTCACCTTCAGTAGGTAGGTAAATATTCGAGATTAAATGTAAAATCGTCGTCTTCCCTGACCCGGTTCCACCGATAATGCCAAAGACACTATTCCTTTTCACGTGAAACTGAATATTCTCTAAGACATTTTTTTCGGCTGTTGGATATTTAAACCCGACAGTATCAAACGTAAAGACTGTCTGCTCCGTATCTATTTTATCCAGACTATCTTTTGATAGACTCGAAAAAGACTTGGTCCGATCGGCATAATCAGCAAACTCAGCACTTTCAGAGTCATAAGCTAATACTTTAGCAATACGCCCGGCACTGACCCACCCACGATTCAGACGAATGGTCTGCATTACAATTTTAGTCAACTCTACAAGAATCGCCAATAAGTAGTTCACTAAGGCAACAACTTGCCCTTGGCTCAAGGTCCCGGCATCAACAAACAGCGCGCCATCCCAAATAAGCAAAATAAGTATGATATTAATTGTTAAAAAAGTGAGTGGATTTGTGAGTATCGATAGGTAACCCGTTTTCTTTTGTGTGTCTGCTAAATCCCAGTTTAAATCTTTAAACTCTTTCTTTTCTCGCTCTTCTTGTCTAAATGCGCGAATCACTTGAATCCCTTGCATTTGTTCGCGTGTTGAAGTAACTAAACGATCAAACTTTTCACGAATTTGCCTTTGGTAAGGTGTAGTAATTAAAATAATACCTACTATAATAATTGACAAAAGAACTGTCATAATCACGAAATAACTGGTCATTCGCCTATCAATTTGACTCGCCATAAACAATGAACCCAACACAATAAAGGGTGAGCGTAAAAACAAACGGAAAAATAAGTTTACGCCTGTTTGAACTTGATATGTATCATTCGTAATTCTTGCGGTCAGACTGCTTGGTGTCAATTGGTCATGAGCTGATTGACTTAAAGATAATGTCTTGTTAAATAAATCCTGAGTTAAATTTTTGGTAAAACCAACTGCTGATTTTGCCGCAAATAATTGCCCCATGATTGAAAAAAACCAGCTAATCAAAGCAATTCCAAACATTAACCCTACATAGGTAAGTAATAATTGTTGATTCCCTGTAGGTACAACCTGATCAATAATTTGAATAATAATTAAAGGAACTAGTAATTCTAATAAGGCTTCGAATAATTTAAACAAAGGAGCTAACGCACTAATTATTCGATAGCCTTTAAAGTATTTCAATAATTTTTTCATCCGCTATTTCGTCTCCTATTCTTACGTTGTAATCCCTTCAATCTTAACATAACAGTGTTTTTAATGAAATCTTTCCATACAAAAAGCCTTCTATTCATTTAAGAACAGAAGACTTCTTTCATTTATTTAATTGGAAACTTAGCGCATTGTTACAAATTCCTCGGCAGCAGTTGGGTGAATGGCAACTGTTTCATCAAAGTCTGCTTTGGTTGCCCCCATCTTGATAGCTACCGCAAAGCCTTGTAACATTTCATCCATTCCTTGTCCAATTCCATGTAAACCAACAATCTTTTCATCTTCACCCACACAAACTAATTTCATATGTGTGCGCTGACGATTCTCTGAGATCGAACTGTGCATTGAAGTGAAAACCGAAGTATAGATTTTTAGATTTCCTTCTCCATACTCTTCTAAAGCTTCCTCTTCTGTTAACCCAACTGTTCCAATTGGTGGTTCTGTAAAGACAACTGTTGGTACTCCTCGATAGTCAAACTTTAAATCCGTCTGATTGTTAAATAAGCGTTCAGATAAACGCCTTCCCGCAGCAATCGCAACAGGCGTTAAATTGATTTTTCCGATGACATCACCAACTGAATAGATATTTTCAGCGGTTGTATTTTGATATTCATCTACCTTAATGTACCCATCTTCAGTTAGTTCAATTCCTGCTTTATCTAAATTCATTCCTTCAACATTTGGCTGACGACCTGTGGCCCATAAAACTAGATCTGTTTCATGTGTTGAACCATCCGCGAAGTGTAAAATATATTTCTCGTCTTTTTCTTCCACTTTCGTAACCGAGGCATTCGCATGAATTGTATCTTTAAATCCTTCGCGCTCGGCAATTTCCATATAACCTTCTTTAATAATGGAATCGAAACTATTTAAGATGGATGGTAAGAATTCAAAGACATGGGTCTCCACACCAAATGTGCGCAAAAGCCCACTAATTTCAATACCAATATACCCTCCGCCGATTATGGCGATACTCTCTGGCAATTCTTCTAGAGCAAAGAACCCATCTGAATCAATTCCTAATTCTGATCCAGGTATATTTAAGCGTTTTGGTTTCCCACCTGGAGCAACTAAGATATGATCCGCTGTGTACTCAACGCCATCGACTTCAACTGTCTTATTATCGACAAAGCGCCCATAGCCTCGGATGACTTCGACATTATTGTTATCTAAATTACTCTTATAGGCAGAGTGTAAAAACTCGATATAATTATCGCGGTTTTCTTTCATTTTTTTATAGTTTAATTTAGGAGTTCCTTCGACTTCAATTCCATAGCCTTCACCATACAGTTTGAAATCATCTAAAACTTTTCCGACATGCCACATGACCTTTTTCGGCACGCACCCAAGATTCACACAAGTTCCACCTAAGTTTTTCGCTTCAATTTCAACACGTTTAAGCATTACTTATCACCTTT
>CAYROB010000049.1:1281-7788 GCA_964425775.1 uncultured Carnobacteriaceae bacterium | reverse complement strand
TCATACTGTCGCCACGAATAGATAACATAAATAAGTCTTCTGCTTCATAAGCTAGGTGGTCAGGAGTTGGGAAGAAATCAATCGCATCTTCTACAGCCAAGATTGGCTCGCCAGCAGTAACAACACCGAGTAATGGGATTTTACCAGTATGCTGATTAACTCCAATTTTTTCTAGTCCATTTTCTGTTACTTCAATGGCTCTGGGTTTAGCAGGGTCGCGTACAATATACCCGTGGTCTTCTAGTTTAGACAAGTGTCCGTGCACAGTTGAGGTCGAAGCTAGTCCAGTCGCATCACAAATTTCCCGAACAGTTGGTGGATAGCCACGATTAGTTACTTCTTCATGAATAAAGATTAAAATTTCGTGCTGTTTCTCTCCTTTGCGTCCTCTTTTTGCCATAAAAACACCTCATCGTTTATATTTGTTGTGAAATCTAGTTATTATTTAGTGTAAGTATATCATATAATTCTATTGAATCAAACGTTTGTTCGTAAAGAAAAAATAACATGGAAATTATTAAATTAAAAAGTTAGTGCTTACACTAGTTATTTCTCTTAGGATTTGGTAATATGTTTAGTGGATAAAAATTCAAAAGGGGTTGAGCGATATTAGTGGAAAATTTAATTAAGCGAATCAATGAATTAGCAAATAAAAGTAAAACACAAGAATTGACTACTGAGGAAAAAGCAGAACAAAAACAATTGAGAACAGAATACTTGGGCCAGATTCGTGGACAAGTAAAAAATCAACTAGCAAGTGTTAAAGTTGTTGATGAGGAAGGGCAAGATATAACGCCCGATAAATTAAAGGATTTAAAAGATAATTTAAATAAGTAGTGAAAAATTGGGAGGACAGATAAAATGTTTGATAAAATAGATCAACTAGCAGTAAATGCAATTCGTACATTAAGTATAGATGCAATTGAAGAAGCAAACTCAGGACACCCAGGATTACCGATGGGAGCAGCACCAATGGCCTATGCACTATGGGCAAAACACTATAAGACAAATCCAAAGAATTCAAATTGGTTCAACCGCGACCGTTTCGTACTTTCAGCAGGACACGGTTCGGCAATGTTATATAGTATGCTACATTTATCAGGTTTTGATGTTTCAATGGATGATATGAAAGATTTCCGTCAGTTAGGAAGTAAAACACCTGGTCACCCAGAAGTACTTGATACAGATGGAGTAGAAGCAACGACCGGTCCTTTAGGACAAGGAATTGCAAATGCTGTAGGTATGGCTATGGCAGAAGCACACTTAGCTGCAAAATTCAATAAAGATGGCTATCCATTAGTCGATCACTACACATATGTTTTAACAGGTGACGGTGACTTACAAGAGGGTATTTCACATGAAGCAGCAAGTTTAGCAGGTCATTTAGGTCTTGGTAAGCTTGTTCTAGTTTATGATTCAAATGATATCCAGCTAGATGGTCCAATAGATAAAGCATTTAGTGAAGATATTAAAAAGCGTTTTGAATCATATGGCTGGGATTATGCACTTGTTGAGGATGGAAATGATTTAGATGCCATTAATGCAGCCATTGAAAATGCTAAAAAAGTAACAGACAAACCTTCAATGATTGAAATTAAAACAGAAATTGGATTCGGAGCACCAAATGCTGGGACATCAGCTGTTCACGGAGCACCGCTTGGAGATGCCGATGTAAAAATAACAAAAGAAAGCTATGGTTGGGAGTATGAGCCATTTACAGTTCCAGAAGAAGTGTATAAACGATTTGAAGAAAATATTATAACACCAGGTGTCAAAGCTGAGACAGAGTGGAACGAATTACTTGAAGGTTACGCAAAAGACTATCCAGAATTAAGTGAAGAATTCGCACGTTCACTAGCAGATGAACTACCAGATGGTTGGGAAGAAAACTTGCCAGTATTTGAAGCAGATGCAACAGGTGAAGCTAGTCGTGTAACAAGCGGAAAAGTAATTAATGCAATTGCCGAAGTAGTACCTAACTTCTGGGGCGGATCTGCAGACTTATCAGGTTCTAATAACACAATGATAAGTGGCGAAACAGATTATGCAGCAGATAATTATGAAGGTAGAAATATCTGGTATGGTGTACGTGAGCATGCGATGGCAGCAGCATTAAACGGTATTTTATTACACGGTGGAACAAAGTCATTTGTATCAACGTTCTTCGTGTTTTCGGACTACTTACGTCCATCAATCCGGTTAGCAGCACTATCGAATATTCCAGCAATTTATGTATTTACACATGATTCAGTAGCGGTTGGAGAAGACGGACCAACGCATGAGCCGGTAGAACACTTGTCAAGTTATCGTGGAATGCCAAATGTTACAACACTACGTCCGGCAGATGCAAATGAAGTTGTTGCTGCATGGAAAGTAGCACTAACATCGACAGACCGTCCAACATTACTTGTGTTGACGCGTCAAAATCTACCAGTATTAGAAAATACCAAAGAATTGGCAGCAACACATGTTGAAAAGGGTGCTTATGTAATTTCGCCTGCAAAAGATGAAGCAGACGGAATTCTAATGGCTACAGGTTCAGAAGTTGAACTTGCAATTCGAACACAAAAAGAACTACTAGAACAAGGACATGATGTTTCAGTTGTTTCAATGCCAAGTCTAGAGTTATTCGAAATGCAATCAGAAGAATATAAAGAATCTGTTTTACCTAGAGAATTGACAAAGCGTCTAGCAATTGAAATGGGCTCATCATTCGGTTGGGACCGTTTTGTAGGATTTGACGGTGGAATTGTAGCAATTGATCGCTTTGGAGCAAGTGGTCCAGGAAATGAAGTTATAGCAAGCCTAGGATTTACGGTTGATAACTTAGTGAAAGAATACAAAGCTCTTTAAATAAAAATGCTAGAATAAGAGTCAGATGATGATAGCAGCTTTTGAAAAAATAAGCTGCTATCTTTTCTGTTGTGTGAAACATTTAGTTTTAATTTCTAGTTTTTTTCGGTAATATGTTAATAGGTAATATTTTATTAGATGGAGATTACAAAGACGGGAGTGAATAAATATGAGTACAGGATTAGCAGTAGTCCTAATAATACTAGCTTTACTAGCCGGTTTAGCAGGCGGGTTCTTTATTGCACGAAAATATATGATGAATTATTTTGAAGAAAATCCACCAATTGACGAGCGAATGATTCGAACAATGATGATGTCAATGGGGCAAAAACCTTCTGAAAAGAAAATTAATCAAATGGTCAATCAAATGAAAGGCCAAGCGAAAAACAAAAAATAATTAAATAAATAAAACGAACAGTTTGTTTATTCTAAATAAATTGTTCGTTTCTGTTTATTTACCAGATAAAATATGACAAAATAAAGAGAGTAGAATAGGAAGAAGGTGTATACATGCAAATATTTTTAAAATTAAAGTGGTTTTTTAAGGATAATTGGAAATCCTATACCGTTGGTGTCTTATCTTTAATGATTGTGGCACTGCTGCAACTCGTGCCCCCACGTATTATAGGGAATGTTATTGATGAAATAGCAACAGGGATGATTACAGGGCAATCGTTAATACGTTTGCTTGGAATCTTATTTATTACGGCACTTAGTCAGTATGCCTTAAGATATATATGGCGTGTACGCATTTGGGGAAATGCAGCTAAGTTAGAGCGAATTATACGTAATCGCCTATATAGACACTTTACAGAAATGGATAGCCAGTTTTTCCAAAAGTATCGTACCGGAGACTTGATGGCTCATGCAACAAACGATTTGCGGTCAATTCGAATGGTGGCAGGTGGTGGAATACTCACAATGGCCGATTCATTGAGTATTACGCTGGTTACAATCACAGCAATGTTTATCATGATTGATTGGCGCTTAACAGTTTTAGCAATCTTACCACTACCACTATTGGCATTCTCATCTAGACAGCTAGGAAAAATGCTTCATGTTCGTTTTAGAGATGCACAGCATGCTTTTTCAAAAATGAATAATAAGGTTCAAGAGAGTTTACAAGGAATTAAGGTAATCAAAACTTTCGGACAAGAAAAAGAAGATATAGATGAGTTTAAAGAGCAAACAGATAATATTCTAGCTAAAAACAAGGAAGTTTATAAAATCGATTCGATCTTTGATCCAGTACTTAGTTTAATCATTGGCTTATCCTATACAATAGCAATTATTGTAGGAGGATCCTTAATCATTGAAAATGAGATAACAGTCGGTGAGTTTGTTACATTTATTAGCTACTTAGGAATGCTTGTCTGGCCAATGTTTGCGATTGGTCGATTATTTAACATCGTCGAAAGAGGTTCAGCGAGTTATGAACGAGTAGAATTATTATTAAATGAAACGAGTTCAATCGTTGAAAGAGAAGGGGCAGTAACTGAAGCAATTAATGGTGAGTTTGCATTTAATATTGAGTCATTTACGTATCCAGGTGATGATGAACCAGCGTTAGAAAATGTTCATTTCTCCGCTAAACCAGGAGAAACGATTGGGATTGTTGGGAAAACAGGTGCTGGAAAATCAACCGTATTGAAATTGTTATTACGAGAATATGATAATTATCAAGGAGAAATCCAGTTTTGTCAGCGAGATATCCGCGACTACACATTAGATGCCTTGTTAGAGAATATTGGTTATGTGCCACAAAATAATTACCTGTTCTCAGCTTCAATTCGTGACAATATTCGCTTTAGCAATCCAAGTCTATCACAAGCAGAAGTAGAGAGAGCAGCAACTCTAGCAGATATTCATGAGGATATTTTGGAAATGCCAAACGGATATGATACAGAAACAGGTGAGAGAGGGGTTTCTCTATCTGGTGGGCAGCAACAACGAGTTTCAATCGCGCGTGCCATTGTAAAAAATCCAGAATTGATGATTTTAGACGACTCATTATCCGCAGTTGATGCAAAAACTGAAGAGAAAATTTTATCGAGCTTGAGAAATATTCGTGATGGACAGACAACAATTATCGTCGCACACCGAATTAGTTCGTTAATGCATGCCGATGAAATTATTGTACTAGATGATGGGACAGTGACTGAGCGTGGAACACATGAAGAGCTAGTCAATCAAGATGGCTGGTATAACGATATGTTTAACCAGCAGCAGCTAGAAAAAGTATCGGCTGAGAAGGAAGGGGTATAAAATGGCGGAAAGTAAAGAAGAAGCAAAATCAGTGTCGGTTCCTTTTAAAGAACAGATGCATATTTTGAAACGAATATTAAAATATACCAAGCCTTACCTTAGCTTGTTTTTAACAGCAGTGTTTTTTGTAATAGTCCTAGCTGTAGTAAACGCCCTTATGCCTCGAGTAATCCAGATTTTTATCGATGAGCACTTAACTAAAGGTTTGGCTGAGAGATCAACAGCAGTTAAATTTGGTGCAATTTATATGGGACTTACCTTAGTTAAAATGGTTGTTACGTTTCTAGAGCTCTATCTATTTAATATGGCGGCAGAAAAAACGGTCTTAAATATTCGAAATCAAATATTTGAAAAAGTACATTCATTGGGTATGAAGTTTTTTGATAGTACATCAACAGGTTGGATTATCACTCGAGTGACAAACGACACCGAGTCACTGAAAGATTTCTGGAATGTATTGTTGAACATCATGCAAAGTGTCTTAAGTATTACAACAACATTTATTGCGATGCTTTTACTCGATTGGAAAATATCAATGTGGATTTTAGGGTTTGTACCAATTCTTCTTTTAATCACAAGATTTTATCAAGTATACAGCTCGCGTACTTATTCAGAGATGAAAAGAAAAAATAGTCTGTTAAATACAAAGTTAGCTGAGTCAATTAATGGAATGTCGGTTATCCAGCAGTTCAGACAAGAAAATCGCATGATTGAAGAATTTGAGGAAGTGAATGAGTCTTATTTTGAATCGCGCTACTCAATGACGAAAATAAACGCGATTTTATTAAGTCCGGTCATTGATTTTCTCTATACAGTTGCAATTATCGCAATCCTTGGTTTATTTGGCTATAATGCCTTACAAGGTCCGATTGAAGTTGGTGTGATTTATGCCTTTACTTCCTACACTAACTTATTTTTCCAACCATTAACGAGATTAATGGATAATTTAAGTTTATTCCAAGATGGAATTATTTCAAGTGGGCGTATATTATCGGTCATGGATAACGATAGTTTTGCCCCTGAGCAAATAGCAGATCCAGAGTTAAGTATTACCGACGCGAAAATTGAATTTAAAAATGTTACTTTCTCTTATGACGATAAAACAGATGTTTTAAAGAATATTTCTTTTACAGTTAATCCAGGAGAAACATTAGCATTAGTTGGCCATACTGGGAGTGGAAAATCTTCCATTATTAATATTCTTGCTCGTTTCTATGAGTTTCAAGAGGGAGAGATCTTAATTGATGGGCGCTCAATTCGGGAATACCCAATGGAGAAAATCCGAGAAGAAATCGGCTTAGTTTTACAGGACTCCTTTATGTTTTATGGAACGATTAAGGATAATATACGTCTGTTAGATGATTCAATTACGGATGCCGAAATTGTAAA
>CAYROB010000049.1:0-1196 GCA_964425775.1 uncultured Carnobacteriaceae bacterium | reverse complement strand
TGCAAGTACAATAGTGAAAGATCCAAAGATTTTAATTTTAGATGAGGCGACTGCCAATATCGATACAGAAACAGAAGTCTTAATCCAAGAAGGACTCAATCGAATGCGAAGAGGTCGAACAACTGTTGCAATTGCACACAGACTGTCAACGATTCGCGATGCCGATCAAATTCTTGTACTTGAAAATGGAGAAATCAAAGAGCGTGGCTCACATGAAGAGTTGATTGCTTTGGGTGGACGCTATGAAGAGATGTATCATTTACAAAACATAAATTAAAAAAATAAAACTCCTATCAAGAGAATGTTTGCTCATTCGCTTGATAGGAGTTTTTTAAAGTTATATAGAATCTTCAAGTTTATCAAAGTTTTCTTGAATGATATCTGAATAATATTGATTGATATCATCTACACCTTCAACTCTTCGTTTAACCTCAAAGGGTTCACCGAAGATAACAACTGCTTTTTTACGTAAAAACAAATCTTTTAAAGTTAACGGGCCTGAGTAAACGGCTGGAACAATTTTCTTTTGAGATAAGCGAGCAATCGTGATAGCTCCACCTTTTATATCAGAGGAATGACGACTACCGGTCGGGAAAACGACAACATTCAATTCGTCATTTTTTAGATAATTAACTGGTGTTCTTATTGCACTTACCCCCGGATTCTCACGGTCTACAGGAAATCCATTCATCTTTCGGAATAAATGATGTAAGACAGGAATTTCAAATAGTTCTTTTTTTCCCATAAAAGCAAAAGTATCTGGATATGCAGTAATTCCGATAAAAACTGGGTCTAAAAATGTGCGGTGTGGAGCAACGAGCACATACTTTTCATCAGTTGGTAAATTCTCTTTCCCAATGACTACAGTCTTTCCATTGAAGATCCGCACTAAAAATTTAAAGAAACTCATCACAAAATTATAAAACAAATCAATCACCTTCTAGTAATTTTTAAGGATAGTATGCGTTATATTTTAGGAAAGTGCAAGTTTTATTTGATATTCAGCAGGTTATTAGCTATAATAGTTAGAGGTGCGAAAAAGCACTGAATTTTCACTTAAATGGATTACTCAACTGTTGCTCGAGCCAAGAGTTGTTTGAGTAGATGAAGTTTAAGGAAGAAAAAAACAAAAATGGAGGAATTAATTATGGCAGTAGTAACAATGAAACAATTATTAGAATCAGGTGTTCATTTTG
>CAYROB010000048.1:0-7866 GCA_964425775.1 uncultured Carnobacteriaceae bacterium | reverse complement strand
TTATCAACAGCGTGTGTGGACAAGTGGATAACTAATGAACACCCCTGTGAATTGTGTAAAAAACCTAAAAAAGAGTGTGTATAACTATTTATATTAAAATTAGACTGCACAGCGTGTGTGGATAAAAAAGCTTGCATTTGGTAAAACCACTTGTTTATATTGCAAAAATAGTCAGCTTATTTTTAATAAAATAAAATCCAGAATTTAAATAGGTCTATTTTTTGTGGGAGTATTATGGTAATATTAGATAAGACTTGACAACAAGCCTATTTTTTCATAAAATAAGTAAGCTTGTTCGCATGATATTGATTGTTTCGTATTAATTTTAAAATCGAAGAAAAGTGTTATGCTTAAATTATTCAGGAGGTGTTTTAACATGTCAGAAGGATTAACATATAACCCGAAAAAACGAAAAAGAAAAAAAGTTCACGGATTCCGTAAACGTATGAGTACTAAAAATGGGAGAAATATTTTAAGAAATAGAAGACGTAAAGGTAGAAAGCGTTTGACTCATTAACATAATGTTATATGGAGAATTCGTTTTATACTGTAAAGCGATAGGATCTCATTTTATGTGAGTGAATGTCGCTTTTTTTATATTTTAAGTTATTTAATTTCTAATTCAGAGAGAGGAAGTAGGAAGATTGAGAAAAAGCTATCGAGTGAAGTCTGAAAAAGATTTTCAACGTGTTTTTCAAGAGGGTAACTCAAAAGCGAATCGTCAATTTGTTATTTATAAACTTCCTAAAGAAGGTCAGCAGCACTTCCGTGTGGGTATTTCTGTAGGAAAAAAAATAGGGAATGCTGTCGTTCGAAATCAAGTTAAACGAAGAATCAGACATGCTTTAATCGAATTGAATAAAGAATATTCAATTAAAGAAGAATTGGATTTCATAGTTATTGCAAGAAATCCCGTGCGCAATATGAACTTTCAAGAAATTAAAAGTAGTTTGGCGCATGTTTTGTCTTTGTCAAAGATTCTTATAAAATAAATTTTCATTTATTTATAGTAGAGAAATTTTGAATATACTATAATCATTTGATAATATTTAGGAGAGGAAACTAGTGAAAGAGTTATTTAAAAAGAATAAGCGCACGTTATTAACATTTGGTCTTATGTCCATAGTGCTATTTCTAAGTGCTTGTGGGAATACCGGGCCAATTGGTCCTGAAAGTACTGGCTTCTGGGATGGATTGATTATTTTTAATTTATCACGTGCAATCCTATGGTTATCAGATCTATTTGGTGGGAGTTATGGAACAGCAATTATTGTCTTTACGGCATTAGGCCAAATTGTATTGCTACCTTTAACAAACTATCAGCAACGAACAATGGAAAAAACACAGGAAATCCAACCACAGCTTGAGGAATTAAAAGAAAAATATGCTGCGACAGATGAGGCAACAAGAGCAAAGTTAGCTGAGGAGACGCAAAGAGTTCAAGATGAAGCAGGCGTGAATCCTTTAATGGGATGTTTGCCTTTATTCATCCAAATGCCAATTTTTATTGCACTTTACCAAACAGTAATTCGAACACCAGAATTAGCAACAGGTAATTTCTTATGGTTAGAACTGGGAGAAATCGATCCTTACTACATCTTGCCAATATTAGCGGCAATATTTACATTTATTAACAGCTGGTTGATGGCACATGGAAATCCAGAATCTAAGTCAAATGCCATGACATTTGTTATGCCAATTATGATTTTCTTTATTACATTTAGAGTATCGAGTTCATTAGCTTTGTATTTCGCTGCATCAAATGCGACACGTGTTGCTATTACATTGATTTTCAATAATCCATTTGTTAAGCGTCAAAAATTGGCAGAAGAAGCAGAACGTAAAGCAGAAGAAGAGCGTCAAAGAAAACGTGCATTAAATCGAGCACGAAAAACAGGAAGAAATGTTAAACTATAGTTTGTAGAATTAACGTTGAAAATGAGTACAACTGTAATTTAATGGAGGTTTAGACTCATGAATGAAAAATATACTGCACAAGCAGCTACACAAGAAGAAGCAATCAATAAAGGTCTAGAAGCTTTAGGCATCACTAAAGAAGAGGCTATTATTACGGTTGAAGAAACCGGGAAAAAAGGCTTTTTTGGAATTGGTCAAAGAGATGCTGTAGTCGTAGTCGAAACAAAAGAAAAAACAAATTTTGTTGACCGATTATTGGCAGAAGAATTAGAATTGGAAGAAGAACCATCTAAATCAATGGAACCTACTGAAGAAAAAAAGCCAGTAGAGAAGCCAGCTAAAAAGGTTGAAAAACCAGCCGCAGCGAAAGCAGCTGTAAAGGCGAAGCCTAAAAAAGCAGAAAAATCAGAAGCTAGACCAAAGAAAGAAAGTTCAGAAGAATCAGAAGAGATTGTTAAGTTAAATGATGAAGAAGCAATTGAAGCAGTCCGCGTGTACTTAAAAGATATTATTCAAGCAATGGATATCTCGGATGTTGAAGTTTATGCGAGTCGTGTGAAAGAGCAGGTAAAATATGATATTGAGACACAAAATGCTGGTCTAGTTATTGGACGTCATGGAAAAGTGTTAAATGGACTACAAACACTAACTCAAAACCATATGCACCAGCTAGCAGAAAACAAAATTTTTGTCAGTGTTGATGCCGAAAAGTATCGAGAGCGACGTAAAGGAACGGTCGAAAATTTAGCGAGACGAACAGCGGATCGAGCAATTAAAAGCAATCGTCGAATCAAGTTAGATCCAATGCCAGCGCATGAGCGTAAGCAAATTCACCATTATTTAAATGGCAATCCTAAAGTACAAACACACTCTGAGGGCCGTGAACCGAAACGTTATTTAGTCGTACAACCGGTTGAACAGCCAGAACAATAAACTATTCTGATAAAATGAGACTCCTTAGTATGTTAATGGACGAAAGCTTGCCATTATCTAAACATACAAAGGAGTTTTTTAATAAATAATATTAAAAGATTGCGATAAAAGTGAGGTCGAATCAATGAATATGGAAAAAGTAATTTCTTATATTGGTACCAACAGAGGAAATGGCCAAAAGAAAAGTTTAAATCGTCTGCGAGAATTATTAGAAAGACTAGGAAATCCCCAAGAAGATTTACCTTATATTCACATCACAGGAACAAATGGCAAGGGCTCAACAGCAGCGATGTTTCAATCTGTCCTAAGAGAAGCCGGGATGAAGGTAGGCCTTTTTACTTCGCCTCATTTAGAGTTTATTAATGAACGGTTCCGTATAAACGATGAGTATATTGAAGATGCTGACTTGATTCGTATCGTCAGTACAATTGAACCTACTGTTTTAACTATAGAAGCTGAATTAGGAGAAAAATTCTATGCCTTTGAACTGCTAACAACAGTCGCTTTTATCTATTTTCAAGAGAAAAATGTAGATTTTGTGATTTTGGAAGCTGGTATCGGTGGTCGACTAGATTCGACGAATGTGATTAAAAAATCCGAACTTTCAGTGATTACTTCGATTGGAATCGATCATATGGGTACTCTTGGGGATTCCAAAGCAGCAATTATGAATGAAAAAGTTCAAATATTAAAAGAAAACGGGCAGATGGTCATTGGACCTGTAGTAAATGAGTTACAGCAGGTAGCTTTGAACTGGGCGAACCAGGTTCAAGGTGAAGTAACTTTTATAGAAATAAGTGATATTCATTTGAAAAGTATAACGAAAGATGCTCAAATCTTTGATTATCAATCGTATCAAGATGTTAAACTATCTTTTCTAGGTAGACACCAACTTGAGAATGCTTGTTTAGTGATTGAAGGATCAAAAATACTTGCAAAAAAAGGCTATCCTATAACAAAAGAAGTTGTTTATAGAGGTTTAGAAAAAGCATTCTGGCCTGGTCGCTTTGAGAAAGTTTCGGACCAGCCGCTCTTTTATATAGATGGTTCTCATAATGAAGCAAGTGTAGAGCGTCTAGTTGAGACCTTGAAAGAACTGTTTCCAGATGACAAGTTTCATTTTGTTGTGGGAATGATGAAAGATAAGAATGTTAAAAAGATGCTTGAGCAAGTGTATCCATTGGCTAAAAGCTTTCTGCTTATTTCACCTGATCCAGAACGCGGTTTTGACACAGAAGAAGTTGCGAGTTTAATCCAAGCTGAAGGAATAAAAGTAGCAACAGCTCAAGATATGGATGACGTGTTTTCATATATTGAACAGGAAATTTCAAATGATGAGATCGTTATTCAATTTGGCTCTTTATTTTTAGTAGGCGCATTAAAAGAAGCCCAAGCACAATTAAATCGTTAAATATCAGAGCTTACCCTTGAAAAAAAACAGATTATTGTTTAAAATAATAGCAGAAATTAGAAAATTAAATAAATTTACTTAAAAGTAGTGAAAGTACTTTTTTACCTGGATGTCTTGAGATTCATTGGGCCATCGCCATTATTTCTATGGGTAAGAAGTACTTTTTTTATATGCAAAAATATGAGAAGTAATAAAAAAAGGAGTAAAAGAGATGTCAATAAATTTTGATACAATCGCTGCGATATCAACTCCGCCTGGAGAAGGTGGGATTGGGATTGTCCGGTTGAGTGGAGATGAGGCGTTAGAAATTGCTGAAAAGGTCTACCGTTTTGGCAAGAAAAAGCTGGCTGATCAGCCTTCACATACGATTCATTATGGAAATATTTACCATCCACAAACAAATAAAAAAATTGATGAAGTCATGGTGACAGTGATGCGCGAACCAAAAACATACACGCGTGAAGATATTGTCGAAATCAATACGCATGGAGGGATCCATGTTACAAATAAAGTGTTACAAACATTGTTATCATCAGGAGCGCGCTTAGCTGAACCGGGTGAATTCACCAAACGTGCCTTTTTAAACGGTCGAATTGATTTATCACAAGCTGAAGCGGTGATGGATGTGATTCGCGCGAAGACAGACCGAGCGATGCACAATGCAATTTCTCAATTAGATGGAAACTTATCAAAACTTATTCGCAATATTCGCCAAGAAATATTGGAAACAATCGCGCATGTTGAAGTAAATATTGACTACCCTGAATATGATGAAGTTGAACAAATGACCACAAAGATATTAAGAGAGAAAACACTTGAAGCCAAGCAGCAAGTAGAGCATATCTTGGAAACAGCGCAACAAGGTAAAATCTTACGCGATGGTCTAGCGACAGCTATTATAGGTCGCCCAAATGTCGGTAAATCAAGCTTATTAAATGCTTTTGTTCGCTCAGACAAAGCAATTGTCACGGACATTGCTGGTACGACCCGTGATATTGTAGAAGAATACGTTAATGTAAAAGGTGTTCCATTAAAACTAATTGATACGGCGGGTATTCGTGAGACAGAAGATAAAGTTGAGCAAATTGGTGTCTCGCGAAGTAAAAAAGCCATTGATGAAGCAGAGTTAGTGTTGCTTGTTTTTGATCAAAGCCAAGAGTTAGTGGAAGAAGATTTTGAATTATTGGAATTAACTGAAAATAAAGAGCGTTTAATTATTTTAAATAAAATGGATCTAGCACAAGGTCTGAATATGAATAAATTGATTGATAAACTGGATGAAGAAAATATTATCTCCATATCAGTCACTGAGCAAACAGGTATTTCAGAAATTGAGAACCAAATTGTTGAGTTATTCTTTGAAGGAAAAACAGGTGAGAAAGATGCGACGTATATTTCAAATGTCCGCCATATTTCATTACTTGAAAATTCAGTCCAAGCTTTAGAGGAAGTTATTGAAGGCATTGAACTAGGAATGCCTGTCGATTTGGTACAGATTGACCTGACAAGAGCGTGGAATAATCTTGGAGAAATTACTGGCGATGCCGTTCAAGATGAATTGATTACGCAGTTATTTAGTCAATTCTGTTTAGGAAAGTAAACAAGGAGGATTTTATGCAAACATATGAAGCTGGAAACTATGATGTTATCGTTGTTGGAGGCGGTCATGCCGGTGTTGAAGCATCTTTAGCAGCCGCACGAATGGGCGAGAAAACATTACTCATTACTATTAATTTAGACAAAATTTCGTATATGCCATGTAACCCGTCAATCGGAGGCTCTGCCAAAGGAATTGTCGTGCGTGAGATTGATGCGCTAGGTGGAGAAATGGGAAGAAATATCGACAAAACGTACATTCAAATGCGTTTATTAAATACGGCAAAAGGGCCGGCAGTTCGTGCATTACGAGCACAAGCCGATAAACATGCTTATTCAATCGAAATGAAAAAAACAATCGAACAAACTGAGAATCTCGATTTAAAGCAAGGAATCATTGATGAACTAATTGTTGAAGAGGATAAGATACAAGGCGTTATTTCAAATACAGGTGCTATTTACCGAGCGAACTCAGTTGTCTTAACAACAGGTACATCAGCACGCGGGGAAATTATTATTGGTGAAATGAAGTATTCATCAGGTCCAGAAAACACCTTACCTTCGATTAAATTACAAGAAAATTTAGAGGTGTTGGGTTTTGATATGGCTCGTTTTACAACAAGTAGTCCTCCCAGAATTGACAAAGCCTCGATTGATTTTAGTCAAACAACCGAACAACCAGGTGATGCAGAAGCCAATCACTTCAGTTTTGAGACGGCCGATGAGGATTATTTACCAGTTGAAGAACAATATTCATGTTGGTTAACTCATACCAACTTAGACACACATCAATCAATCTATGATAACTTAGACCGAACACCTACCTTTAGTGGGGTAATTGACGGTGTGGGTGCACGTTATTGTCCATCGATTGAAGATAAAGTTGTTCGTTTTGCCGATCGTAATCGTCATCAAGTCTTTTTAGAGCCGGAAAGTGTCGATACAGATGAAATGTATGTCCAAGGCTTGAACACTTCTCTTCCTGAAGACGTTCAAATTGAAGTGTTGCGCTCTGTCAAAGGGTTAGAAAATGCTGAAATGATGCGAACCGGTTATTCGATTGAGTATGATGTCATTAAACCGTACCAATTGAAACTAAATCTGGAATCAAAAAATATCGAAGGTTTATTTACAGCTGGTCAAACAAATGGAACTTCAGGGTATGAAGAAGCAGCTGCTCAAGGATTAGTTGCTGGAATAAATGCTGCCTTGAAAAACAAAGGAAAAGAACCTTTTGTGATGAAGCGTAATGAAAGCTACATCGCGGTCATGATTGATGATTTAGTAACTAAAGGGACAATTGAGCCTTATCGTCTACTGACATCCCGTGCAGAATATCGTTTGTTATTACGTCATGATAATGCTGACTTACGTTTAACAGATTTTGCCTATGACTTAGGTTTGATTTCAGAAGAGCGTTATGCTGCTTTCAATAAAAAGAAAGAACAGATTGAAGCCGAATTAGAACGTTTAAAAACGGTTCGCATTACACCAAGTCAAGTTGCTGAGTATCTGGAAGAAAAAGGCGAAAACCCACTAAGAGATGGTGTGCTTGCTTATGACTTTATGCGCCGACCTTATGTTAGTTATGATGATGTTGCCGCAATTTTCCCGCCAGAAGAAGAGTTAACTCGAGCAGGAAAAGAGCAAGTGGATATTCATATTAAATATGAAGGTTATATTGAAAAGTCACAGCGCCAAGTAGATAAAGTGAAACGTATGGAAAGTAAAAAGATACCTGCTAATTTAGACTATAATGAAATTAACGGGCTAGCGACAGAAGCCGTTGACCGTTTGAGCTTGATTCAACCAGAAACGATTGCTCAAGCAAGCCGTGTCAGTGGCGTGAATCCAGCGGACATAGCTATTTTAAGCGTCTATGTTGAGCAAGGTTCATACGATACAATCGAGTAAGTAAATTAAAGTACCAACGAGTAGAAATGCTTGTTGGTGCTTTTTTATTAGAATACTCTGAGAAATTGTTTTGTATGTGAGAGAATGTTTGTTAT
>CAYROB010000047.1:0-7887 GCA_964425775.1 uncultured Carnobacteriaceae bacterium | reverse complement strand
CGATAGCAGAGGCTATTACAAAAGGTAACTCCATTTTTACACCTCCGTATCATTTTTTTAGTTTTCATGTAGAATTTTCATAATAATTTGCTGTTAAGCATTTTCACACGAAAGTTATACTGTTTTACTAGGATCTATTCTTAGTAATAATCAGTACACCTTATACTATAATATCCTTATTTCACTCATAAGTCAATTGAGAATGATTTTGAATCTTTCCTCGACACTTCTAAATCGACCTACTACAATTGTTACAGCAACTCTTTGATTAAATCTTGTTTTGATTTTGCTGATAAATAAAAGGGTGGAATATCTAGTACCGTTCGTGCGCCATATTGTTCTTCTTGCGCTAGTTTATAAGTAGCACGAGCATAAGCAATATTAACAGCTGATGTGAATTCTGGATTGCTCCCTAAGGTTAAGGTAAATTCCATCACTGAAACTTCTTTATCTGATGTGTTAGCTTGCCTGATGACACGACCACCATGGGGCATTGATTGATGATTTTCGACAAATTCCTCTTCAGAAATAAAGTTGACGTTTGTATGATACCCTTCAAAATAATCAGGCATCTCTTTAATGTTTTTCTCAACTTGCATAGGATCAGCATCATCTTCTAAAACAACATACACATCTCGTAAGTGTGCTTTTTTAGGACTATAGTCTACTTTTTCTCCATCTTGAATTTGTCCAATCATGAAATCATCTGGCACTGTGTACTGTGCGGCTTCTTTTACTCCTTCAACTCCGCGAACTGCATCACTATGTCCTTGGCTCACGCCGGGTCCCCAGAAAGTATAGGTCTCACCATTTGGTAAGATGGCTTCTTGCATTAAACGATTTAATGAAAATAAACCTGGATCCCATCCAGTGGCAATTACTGAAACATTTTTATTTTCTTTTGCCAGTGTATCCATTTTTTCAAAATATGCTGGAATTAACTTGTGCGTATCATAGCTATCCACCGTATTAAAATGTTCAGCTAAAGCTGGTCCTTGTACCGGAATATCTGATTTTGAACCACCACAAAGAATAAGGACATCAATTTTCCCTTTGAAATCTAAAATATCATCTAGTAAAAAAGCAGGTGAATCTGTAACTATCGTACTAGGATCACGCCTTGAAAAGATACCCACCAGTTCCATATCCGGGTGGTTTTTGAGTCCTACCTCAACTCCACGTCCTAGATTCCCATAGCCAACAATGCCTATTTTTATTTTATCCATTAATTTTCCCCCTATAGTTACTAAAATTCGATTAAAAAAAGTCCCTCTTCATTTTAATGGATACAACCACTAAAATAAAGAAGGACTCATATTGTTTATTTAAGTGCATTTTTAAAAACTGATTATTTCTTTTTCTTGGTTTCTTTGTTATCAGTTTTCTCTGCTTTTTCTTCTTTTACTTCTTCAACTTCTTCACCAACACCATATGCATTACGCACAAGTTGTTCGATCTCTGCACGCATTTCAGGATGATCTTCTAGATAGGTTTTTGCATTCTCTCGACCCTGACCTAAACGATCTTCACCATAAGAATACCAAGAACCCGCTTTGTTAATGATATCTTTGTCTGCGGCCATATCAACGATTTCTCCAACTTGAGAAATTCCAAGTCCATACATCAAGTCAACCATTGCCTCTTTAAAAGGAGGTGCAACCTTGTTTTTAACAATTTTTAGACGGGTTCTGTTTCCGATCATTTCCGCACCTTCTTTGATACTTTCAGCACGGCGCACTTCTAAACGGACACTTGAATAGAATTTCAAGGCACGTCCACCTGGAGTTACCTCTGGATTTCCAAACATAACGCCCACTTTTTCTCGAATTTGGTTGATAAATATAACGGTTGTATTTGTTTTGCTGATCGTTCCGGATAGTTTTCTCATTGCCTGAGACATCAAACGGGCTTGTAAAGCGACGTGGCTATCTCCCATTTCGCCATCAATTTCAGCACGTGGAACTAAAGCAGCTACCGAGTCAACAACAACAATATCAAGTGCACCACTCGATACCAATGCATCAACAATTTCAAGTCCTTGCTCTCCTGTATCTGGTTGAGATAAGAGTAAATTCTCTGTGTCGACACCTAGGTTTTTAGCATATGTTGGATCTAACGCGTGCTCCGCATCAATAAAAGCAGCTGTTCCACCTGCTTGTTGAGCGGCGGCAATTGCATGAAGTGATATTGTTGTCTTACCTGAACTTTCAGGACCATATATCTCAACGACTCGTCCTCTTGGATATCCACCTATCCCTAAAGCAACATCTAATGCTAATGAACCTGATGATACTGCCTCAACTTTTCGGTCTGGTTCATCACCTAATCTCATAATAGAACCCTTACCATGATCTTTTACAATTTGTTTCATTGCTCGATCGATTGCTTTTTTTCTTTCATCTGAAGCCATATTGACCCTCCAATTTCTATCGTTTCTCGTTCAAAATGATATTGTTATTTTATTTATTATTGTTTTCATATCTATATTTTACTTCTTTTTCAAGCTGAATGCAAGATTTAAACGAACAAACATTCGGCTAACTCTTTTTAATTGTCTAATTGTTCCAATGAGAGTAAATATCTTCTGACAAAGTCACTCACTTTTAACGGAATCACCCAATCTGCAAAATAGCTTCTATTATGAAAGTTTACCTCTTTTGTTAAGACGTCTTTGCCTGATTCAGCAATACTAATATATATTTTTTGGGGAATGATTCGATTTTCATTCTTTACTCCACCCCAGCTTGAAATGGCAATTGCATAATCTGTTCCAAGTTGTTCTTTCATCTTTTGAGCTAAATGTTCATTTTGTTCTGATGCATTCCTCGCCCTTTCTCTCTGAAGATCCATTTCAAAACAAGTTTGTGCTTCTTCTATGTCTGAAAAGTTAAACGTAGCTTTTAATGTATCTGGATAAGCTGAATTTCCAGCCCAAAAATCAGCCAAGTGACTATTGATACTTGCTTCGATAACAGAGATTGTTTGATTAGCGGCATGCAATTCTTTAAAGATAATATCTTGCAATGTTGTCTTGTTATAGCCAAAGAAATGTTTTCCTATTTTTTCCATAATTGCAGTCTCAACTTCATCCAGCAACTGATTATTTATCTCCTCCGACTGACCACTCGCTGTTATTCGAACATCTATGACACCTTTTTTAGCATAAATAGCAATTGTCGGATTTGTTTGCTTTTCTATTAGCTCATTTAGCTCCTCGGCTATCGTCGCCTCCGGCAAACCATAAAAATTTAGATTTCTTGATTGTAATTTATTATTGCCACCAAGATCTTTTAAAAGAAGTGGAATTAAATACTCGCTTGTCATATGTTCAAATTCATTTGGTGGACCAGGCAATAAGGCGTATTTTATATTGTCTTTCTCAACAAGCATCCCCGCAGCCGATCCAACCTCATTTTTTAAAACTGTTGCTCCTTTAATGACCTGTGCTTGATGATAATTCCCAGCTGATATATTTTCTGTATTGTATCGATTATTAATTTTTATGAAAGACTCTTCATCTAAAGTAAGCTCTAAATCTAAATGGTTGGCCAAGATATCTTTAGTTATATCATCTTGGGTTGGACCGAGGCCACCGGACACAATAACAAGATTTGCACGTTTTTCTGCATGTTGGATTGTTTCTAGTAATCGCTGTGGATTATCGCCAACGGTCGTGTGATGATAAACATTTACACCAATGGCAGCTAATTCTCTCGCCAAATAAGGTGTGTTTGTATCTGTCACTTCTCCTAATAATAATTCTGTCCCTGAACTAATAATTTCTGCTCTCATATCCATGCTCCTATACTATACATTTGCCATTTTTATGCTTATTTACTTTATTTGATCAAAAAAAATAAAAAGGTAGTTGCGCATAGACACAAACTACCTTTCAAAACACTATTATTTAATACTATCCTTAAATATGTGACGTGCATTATAAAAATAATCAATTCCTGAGTAAATTGTAAAGAACAATGAAATATATAATAATATTTCGCCGACGGGCCAACCTGTCCAGGCTAATGGAAAATTATCAGCTAGCAAGAAAATAATCGCAAGCATCTGTGTGACCGTCTTAATTTTTCCTGGCAATGCAGCCGCTAGTACTGTCCCACCTTCTTCAACGAGTAACAGGCGTAAGCCCGTTACTGCAAGCTCACGTGCGATGATTATGATAACTACCCATGCTGGTGCTAAATCAAGTCCTACAAGCGTAATTAGCGCTGTTGCGACAAGTAACTTATCTGCTAAAGGATCGGCAAATTTTCCAAAATTCGTTACTAAATTATCACGGCGTGCAATATATCCATCTAACCAGTCCGTAAAACTAGCTACAACAAAGATAATTGTCGCCAATAAAAGAGCATAACTAATTTCAGAACCAAGAATTTCTACCGTCCCCCAGTCAAAAGTAATGGCTGTCAAAATAATAAAGAACGGAATTAATAGTAAACGCATAAATGTTAATTTATTTGGTAAATTCAATAACTTTTGCCCCCTCTAGTTCAATCTTAATCAACAAAATTTAATGTCAAGTCTTGCTTTACAACACCTTCTGCTTCAGGCGCATATGAAATTTCCGTGTCATTTAAAGTGACAACTGTAAAGCGCGCATTTCCAATGACAAGATCCGCTCTTTCAGCATCTGCTCCAAAATCAACGCTAATCGACTCTCCATCAGATAATAAACCGGCATCACTTGCTCCACCCTGTACATTAATACTTACCCACGAATCGCCACCTTTTGCAGTTAAAGTTACTTTCTGCGCTTCTGGATGTGGCCCCTTAATTTCATAGGTTGTTGTATTTCCAGTACTGTTTGCAACACTGATTTTTTGTGCCGCTTCTTCAGTTTCCTCTTCAATTTCTTCAGTCTCTTCGGTTTCTTCGGCCTCTTCATCGGCTACTTCGTTTTCTTCTGTTTCCGATTGAACGACTTGTTCTGTATTTTCCTGACTAATAATCGGCTCTTCAAAAGGAATATAAAGATTGTCGGTAACTGATTACCTAAATTACTGAGAACATTTCCTTTTTTTCCTTGGACACGTGAAGGTGATGCCGATATACTCTCAGCAAACTCCTCACTGACTTCTTCAGCACTTACTTGGTAATGTTCATTAAGTAATTCCTCACCATCTAAACCAACGATGTCTGCATATTGCTTAACAAATGCTCGTGCATAAAAACGACCAGGTAATATCTCGGTATTTCCCTGTTCGATTGCTTCTAAATATCTTTTTTGTATTTTTGTAGTTTGTTGTAAATCATCTAATGTATAACCTTTTTCAATTCTAGCTTTTTTTAAAATCTCACCGATTTCGTTCATTTATTTCACCTACCATTTTCTAGTATTTAATCGTATGAATATTTGTATTAACCAGTGTCATTATCTTATATCATAGCATACAATAATTTCTGACACTAGCATTGTCAGGTAGCAATCTCCTGATTTTTCATCCTGATAATCTTTAAAGTAAAAATAGAAAGCAAACAGCAATCAGCTGGCTGCCTTCTATTCAACAATTCATACAATACATCTTTTTTTATTGTATTGCAGCCAATAGTTCATCTACTTTATCTGTCTTTTCCCAACTAAAGTCGAAATCTTTTCTTCCAAAATGCCCATAGGCTGCTGTTTCTTTAAAGATTGGTTGTTTTAAATCTAATTCTTTAATAATTCCGGCTGGTCTTAAATCAAAAACTTGACGGATTGCTTGAATCAGTTGATCATGTGATACCTTAGCCGTACCAAAACTATTTACTGAAATAGATACCGGTTGAGCCACACCTATTGCATAAGCCAACTGGACCTCTACTTCATCAGCAAGTTCCGCTGCGACAATATTTTTAGCAATATACCGTGCAGCATAACTAGCTGATCGGTCTACCTTCGTTGCATCTTTTCCTGAGAATGCACCGCCTCCATGGCGAGCAGTTCCTCCATAAGTATCGACAATAATTTTGCGTCCTGTTAAACCGACATCTCCTTGAGGTCCACCTATTACAAATCGACCTGTTGGATTAATATAAAAAACTGTTTCTTCATCAATCCAATTTTCAGGAATAACAGCTTCAATTACGTGTTTTTTGATATCGGCTGCCAGTTGGTCATGTTCAACACTTGGACTGTGTTGGGTACTCACTACCACTGAGTCAACCCGCTTTGGTGATCCATCTTCATTATATTCAATAGTTACTTGCGATTTTCCATCTGGACGTAAATAGGTTAGTATACCTTTTTTTCGTACTTCAGCTAATCGCTGTGCTAATTGATGACTCAATGAAATTGGTAATGGCATCAATTCTTCTGTTTCATTCACAGCATAACCAAACATAATTCCCTGGTCACCCGCGCCTATTTTATCTAAACTGTCTTGCTCATTATCTGTTTCTTTATATTCCAATGATTGATCAACACCTGCTGCAATATCTGCAGACTGCTCATCAATTGCCACTAGAACCGAACAAGTTTCAGCATCAAAGCCGTATTTTGCACGTGTATAACCAATTTCACGGACAGTCTCTCGAGCAACTTTCTGGATATCGACGTAAGCATCTGTTCGTATTTCACCCGTAACAAACACCAGTCCTGTTGTGACCAGTGTTTCACAAGCTACTCTTGACTCTGGATCTTTTTCTAAAATTGCATCTAGAATAGCATCACTAATTTTGTCTGCCATTTTATCTGGATGTCCTTCAGTCACTGATTCTGATGTAAATAATATTTTTTCTGTCATTTCGAATATTCCCCCTATTTTGTTGCGGTTACAAGGCTTCCGGCACGGATGTGACGTCCTATCGGGAATACAATGTAAACCATACTTAGTTTAACATAATTAAACGATACTTTCATTATAGTTTAAAAGAAGAATGAACAAAAGAGATTTCACCAAAAACATGTATTTTTTTGGTTTTCCCATACAAATCAGTTAAAATAATTAAGAGGAAGGTGCATATGATTAAAACTATAAACAATAAACTTTACCAACCTATGTTGTTTTTCTTTTTATTACCACTGATTAGTCTAATCCCTGGGACTATTTTTGCTCTTCAATATGGTCGAGTGAACGCTATTTCTTTCACTGGTCTATACATCTATCTAGTGGTTAATCAATTAATTGAAAATATCCTAATACGGATTCCTGTTAATGACTTTGACCGTTCAAAAAAATTTTTAATGAGTTTAGAACTTATCAATTTATTATTTATCTTATTATTTGGCTTAGCCTATTCCTGGATGAATGCATCTGTTTTACTTCTATATACAATAATCATTCAATTGCAATTCTTATTTAGTTATTATGAGTTAGAAAGAACGGCTGCAATCATTGCTAGTTTTTTAAAAATCGTTTTATTAAACAGTCTCAGTTTTTATATCCATACACATTTTATTCACTTTAAATTTTCAACCTATTACTTTGCCCTATTCTTGCCATATCTTATCTATGAGTTAGCACGGACAGAAAAAAAGATAAATAAAATACCATACTTTTTATTAGGTAGTTTCAGTTACTTTTTCTCTATTATCTTACTCTGGCAAAACATTGGATGGTTAAGTCTTTCTTTATTAATGAGCTTTCCATTTTTCTTGGCCTTTACAAAAAAGAATGATCCAAGATACATGCCGACATTTCTAATACTTTTTTCAGCTATTTATATTGTGCTCATTAGTTTAATTTTCATCGTGTAAACAAAAAAAGTCTATCTAAGAATAAAATTCTTAGATAGACTTTTTAATTATGGCTCAGGAGAGAGTTGAACTCCCGACACACGGAGCTTCAATCCGTTGCTCTACCAACTGAGCTACTGAGCCATGGTGTATGATTCATTGTGAGGGAAAAATTATGATTGCGACGAACTACTCCATCCCACACTGATTTTTTT
>CAYROB010000046.1:0-7937 GCA_964425775.1 uncultured Carnobacteriaceae bacterium | reverse complement strand
GGGCATCATCGGACTTGGTGAAATTGCCCATCAATTTGCCAATGCCTTTCAATCAGATAGTGCCGAACTAGTCGCAGTAGGCTCTCGTTCAAAGGAAAAAGCCAAAGCTTTTGCCGATCAATATAATATCGCAAAAGCATACGGTAGCTATGAAGACCTCTACAAAGATGAAACAATTGATGTGATTTACTTAGCAACTCCTAATAGTTACCATGCTGAAAACATGCTGGATATTCTTCAGGCCGGGAAACATGTTCTTTGTGAAAAAGCTATTACCATGAACAAAGCTGAACTGGACGAAGTCTTGAAATTAGCCCATGAAAAAGAGTTGATTGTCGCGGAAGCAATGACTATTTACCATATGCCCATCTTTACTGAAATAAAGAAACGAATTGCATCCAAAGAATTTGGTGAGTTAAAGCTTGCGAATGCTTATTTTGGGAGTTTAAAAGAAGCTGATCCGCAAAACCGATTCTTCGATCCAGCCTTAGGGGGCGGGGCCCTTCTAGATATTGGTGTTTACGCACTCTCTTTTGTCCAATATTTCTTGGATGCAGAGCCTCTTGAAGTCAATACCTTAGTAAAACTTTATGAAACGGGCGTCGATGAAATGAGTACCATCTCTTATTCAACAACAGAAGGCACGCTCGGAAATGTCACCCTTTCATTTAGAGGAAAACTTCCCAAACAAGGAGTCGTTGTCTGTGAAGATGCATATATTACTTTCATGGATTATCCGCGGGCTACCCAAGCGGTCATTACTTATCCTGATGGGGAAACTGAAGTGGTCACAGCTGGTGAAAAAGACAGAGCACTCCGCTATGAAATGGAAAACATCAGCCAAACGATTCTAAATGGAACAGATTTATCCAATATTCATCACACCGTGCAAGTAAACCGTCTAATGGATCAAGTTGCTTCTAAATGGGAAATGAATTGGATTTTCGACTAAGCAAGCCGGTAAAGAACAATCATTAAAAAAACAGGAACTACCGTCTAGTAGACTCTAGGTGGTAGTTCCTGTTTTAGTCATTCATCTTTTACTCTTCTATTAATTCAGTAAAATTATCTTCAAGCAATTCTGGAGCATCTGTTTCATATAAATCGAGTGTTGTTTCCACACCCAATTGCTCAATTAAACTGTCTGATCGCTTTGGATGATTTCTTAAATGGTTGATTTGGTAACGATACTGATAATCATGCGGTTCCCATTCAGCTAAAGTTGACGGTTCATAGAAGCGCAATAAGTCTAGCGATAATAAACTATCCGATGAGCGCAGTCTTTCACGGGCATGTTCAACCGTTTCTTTGAACTTTTCAATTTCCTCATCGTCCAAGTCCGCCGTGATGTTCTCGCCTGTTTTCGTATCATAAATATCTGAACTAATCATTTGATACTCTGGTGTCACAACATTTCCATTTCTCAATGGTACAAGCTGTTCATTCTCTTCAGACAACAAGTCTTGCCCCATAAATAAATAAGGTTCTGTTTCTACCCCAAGTAAGTGTAAAAGTGTTGGTAAATAGTCAACTTGTCCACCATATGTTTCCTTGATTTCCCCATCTGTATAGCCTGGAATGTGGAACATCATCGGAACTCTCTGTAACTGCGTATTATCATACCCATTCCACTCCAGAGGATCTTTGCCTAACAATGGCGCAAGTTCTGGATTACGCATATTTGAAATACCATAATGGTCACCAAACATCACGACAATTGAATTCTCATATAAACCAGAATCTTTTAACCAAGTAAAGAATTCTTCAATGGCTTCATCTGTATAGCGCATTGTTTGGAAATAAGAGTTTACTGTATCATCATTACTTGTTCCTTTTGGAATTGTTGCATTTTCCTCTTCCAATGGATAAGGGAAATGATTGGTCAATGTGATAAATTTTGTGTAAAAAGGCTGAGGCAATTGTTCAATATACTCGGTAGAGTCCTTAAAGAACAACTTATCTTTCAAGCCATAATCTAACGTGCGTTCGTCACTCATATCATAGTAGTTCGCATCAAAAAAGTAATCAAAACCAAAGTTTTCATAGGTGTTACTTCGATTCCAAAAACTGCCAATGTTTCCGTGAAATGCTGCTGAAGTATAATCTTTGTTTTCTCCTAAAATTTTTGGTGCTGCATGGAAGACATTTGTTCCACCTAGCATTTGATAAGCACTACCTTCTGGCAAACCAAATAACGAGTTTTCCGTTAGTACGCCCGAGTCAGAAGTCTTTCCCTGTCCCGTTTGATGGAAGAAATTCTTAAAACTAATGGTTGATTCATCATGATAAATACTATTCAAGAAAGGCGTAACCTCATGGATTTCTCCCGCCTCATCAACCATCTCATAATCCATAATAAACTGTTGGGCACTCTCTAATACGATTGTAAATACATTGCGTCCTTCTGCCAAGGCGTAATATTCTTCATTAGGCGCTGCATGATTTTCACGTGAAAATTCATACACATGCTGCAAGTCACTTTCATCCGCTTGTGCACGATAATGATTTGTTCGAATTGTTTGCACGGCATCATACCCGGTGTAGAAATTAATTCCTAAATATTTCACAATATAATTTCGGTCAAAGGTCCGTGTTAACAACTGCGGTCGATCCGCTTCTGCCAACATCAAATTCCCAAACAACATGGCTACACCTGAAAGCGTAGCGGCTACTGCATAACGCTTATAAAATGGTTTCTGAACGACAGCTTCTCCCGGCAGATTCTTGCGTACTAGCCAAACCAACAAGATAAAATCTACCCAATAAATAACATCTGTCACTTTAAACATGGCAAGCGTTGATAAGATTAAAGCTGAGCTAATATTCGAACCAACATCTCTCCCAACATTTCCTGTCACAGCTGAGACGGTCATAAAATCTGAAAACTCTCTATGGTAGACAATATTTGCATAAAGCAAAACACTCATTAAAAAATAAGTAAACAGCATCACGTACACTGATTTCTTATCATCTTTTAAATACAAAGATAAGGATAAGAGTAAGAGACTTGTAGCAATCGGGTTAATCCATAAGATAAACACTTGAACCGGACCACTAACACCTAGGCTAAACTGTGTATAATAAGCAAGCATTGTTTTAATCCAAAAAAATAGAACAGATAAAGCAAGTAGTGTTCCTCGATTTCGTTTTGAAAATATATTCTTAATTTTTTCCATTATAAACCTCCTGAAAATAAAAATGACAGGAAACATGATCCTCCTGCCATCTCCAACACTATCCGACACTAACTATGTGTCAATTTTACCTCACATAAAAGCATAAGGCAATCTTAACAACCAAAATCAGCCCAGAGGCTTAGTATTTTCAGAAAACTCCTTCTATTCCCATGGATTAAGCTTTTGACTGTGACTTAACCAGCCTTTTTTTGGGAAAACTTAACTTAAAACGACTTCCTTCATTTATTTCACTTTCTACTTCAATCGTACCGTCATGTAACTCCACCAGCTGCTTGACAATAGCCAGTCCTAGTCCAGACTCACCATATTTAGTATTCTTTCTAGAAGGATCAGCCTTATAATAACGATCCCAAATATTTTTCATCTGCTCATCAGTCATACCAATACCTGTATCGGAAACAGTAATCTCCACAAATTTTTCTGTTTGTACGGCATCAATCAAAATACGTCCATCTTTAGTAAACTGGAGCGAATTCTTTAACAAATTGACAATGATTTGCTTGAATCGATCAAAATCTGCATAGACTTTAATATCTTCTATATTTTCTACTATTTCAATTTCATTGTTTGATTCACTCGCTTTAGGTTGTAATTGCTCCCTAATTTCTGCCAATGCTTCTACTAATGGAAATTCTTGTTTTCGCAAAACAATCCGATTCGATTGAATATTTTCATAATCTAAATTCTCATTGACCAAACGTATCAACCGTTTCGTCTCTTTACTCATAATTTTAATACTGCGCATTTCTTGCTCTTCATCAAAAATCCCATGTTCGATGCCTTCAAGTAGACCATTAATTGTTGTCAAAGGTGTCCGCATTTCATGAACAGCATCTTGCATAAAGGTTCTCCGACGTTTTTCAAGGTGCATCACTTCACTCCGCCATTCTTTCAACGCTTTAATCATTTTATTGAAATCAGCAGATAGCCGATCAATTTCATCGCGATTACTATGATCAATGTAAATATCATAATCACCTTTGGCTACTTTTTGCGAGGCTTTGCTCAACTTGTTGACCCTTTTCACCATAAAATAAGAAAAGATAACACTAATCAGAACAGCAATAATTGTCGAAAGCAAAAAAGCTCGCAGGACATTTGACTTTAGCTCATCCATATTTAGTTCAATTTGACTAAGCGGCCGCTCAACACCAATGAACCCTTTGTATTGACCACCCTCAATAATCGGTAAATAAATTGAAGCTGTCTCTCTTTTTTCGCCTCTTAAATCCGTTTCACTCATCTGGAGTAAGATAACTTCGCCATTCTCTAATGCTTCGGATTCTTTAGCTGTAACATCTATATCATACTCGCCTTTGGTAACTGGATATTGGATGTGACCCTTTTCATCAAAGATGGCATATTCAATTTCTTTATTATCCAGCATTTGATTGTAAGCTTCTAACTTCTCCATATCAAAGTCAGCATCGCGCACTAATTCTGCGTAGTGGATAAAACTCTCCTCCACTTCACTCAGTAACTGTGTCCGTCCGAAATGCAGCAGCGACGCTGAGGTTATCCCCATCAGCGCCAAAATAACAATCAAAAAACCAAGCATTAATTGGTAAAAATATGGAAATTTCATTTTCATTTAAAATCACCGGTATCATCAAACTTGTAGCCCACACCCCAAACTGTTTGAATAATTTGCGGTCCATTTTTCAATAATTTTTGTCTTAACTTTTTGATATGTGCATCAACTGTTCGTTCATCGCCAAAATACTCATAATCCCAGACGAGTTCTAATAATTGTTCTCTTGAAAAAACACGGCGGGGACTACTTGCTAACGTAAATAGAAGATCAAATTCCTTCGGCGTTAAATCTTCTAAAGGTTTTCCATAGAGGATAATTTCTCGTGTACTTTCATTAATTTTTAAGTATTCTGTTTCAATGTCATAAGTACTTTCAGCAGAGTCTTCTGCTCTACCAGCATGTTGCGCCCGACGAACAATTGATTTTATTCGTGCAATTAATGTCAATGGACTAAATGGTTTTGTTACATAGTCATCTGCTCCAATTTCTAAGCCAATCACTTCATCACTTTCCGTATCTTTTGCTGTGAGCATGATAATTGGAACCTCAGAATCTTCTTTTCGGATCTCCTTACAAATCGTCATGCCATCCATCGAAGGTAGCATAATATCTAAAATCAACACATCATACTTATCCGCGTTATTAAGATATTCATCTAAACCTTCTTTTCCATCATGAACAAAAGTTGCTGCCCAATCTTCTTTTTCAAAAAACATTTCCAACATTTCGCTAACCGACTCATTATCTTCAATCATTAAAATATGCATTTGGCACCTCACCTTAATTATTTGCTCCGTATCTTCTCTCGCATACTCCCAGTATACACTTAATTTATGAAGATTTTAGTACGATTTAGCTATAATCTGTTAGTGATTATAGCCTTGTAGGCTTAAACACAGACAAAAAACCCTATTCAACTTATCTTAAGAAATGAACAGAGTTTTCTGGGAAATTATTTACTTTTTGTATATCTATTTCTTAGCTTGCAAGAAATGGACACTGTCTACTACCATTTCCGTCGTATAAATCGTTTGTTCCTCATTGTTTTGATAAGACCTCGACTGAATTCGACCATCCAAGCCAACTAAATCACCTTTGTCACAGTACTCTTCGATCAACTCGGCTCGTTTACCCCAAGCCACAATATTAACAAAATCAGTGTCTTGCCCATTCTCAGACTTGTAATTTCTTGGTATAGCGATTGAATTGTTTAAAACAATTCGACCATCTCCTACTTCTTTCAACTCATTTTCCCTGACTAGTCGTCCAGTTACAGTTAAACGGTTCAAAATATCTCTCCTCATATAATATATTTAGCCTCTTTTTTAGCTTCCTAAAATAAGGGCCTACTATATACATTTGTCATAAAAATTATTTTTCACGAAAGATATTTAGAAAACACAAAAAAGACTAGAAATTAAGCTAGTCTTTTTTGTCATTTTTTACTTAAAAACAAACCCTAATATATGCTCCCAAAGTTCTCGATTGAAAATATCCAAGGGGTTACCACCGTCACCCAAAATAGTGTAGCCAAACATTGCGCCCACTGCAAAAGCAATGGCTATGAGTAATACGACTAATAAAAATCGCAATAAAAACATTCCGGATTCCTTTAAAGAGTTCGTCCAATCCATTTATTAGCCTTCTTTCATTTTATTTATTTTAAAGTTTACTTAATTTATCAATATTTTCAAGTAAAACGCCCGTTCCTAGGGCAACTGAATCTAACGGACTTTCAGCTTTAAAGACTGGTACTTTTAATTCTTCAACAAGTAATTGATCAATTCCATGCAATAAAGCACCGCCACCCGTTACAATAATTCCCCGGTCAATAATATCCGCTGATAATTCTGGTGGTGTTTTTTCAAGGACATCTTTTGCTGCATGCACAATCTCTTTCATTGTTTCGCTTGTAGCTTCTAAGACTTCTTTAGAAGTAATGGTAACTGTTTGCGGCAAGCCTGAAACCATGTCACGTCCTCTTATTTCCATTGAGTCTTCTCGACTTGAATCAAAAACTTCGCCGATCCCCACTTTAATACTTTCAGCCGTACGTTCTCCGATTAATAAACTATGCTTCTTTTTAACATATTCTTTAATATCATGGTCTAATAGATCGCCAGCTTTTTTAATTGATCGGCTTGTAACAATTCCACCCATTGATAAAACAGCTACATCCGTTGTACCGCCACCAATATCAATGACCATATTCCCACTTGGTTGAAAAATGTCCATACCAGCACCAATTGCGGCTACCTTAGGCTCTTCTTCCAAGAAGACATTTTTCCCACCTGCTTTTTCAGCAACTTCAATAATTGCTTTTTGTTCAATTGAAGTGATGTTTGTTGGTGTTGAAATAATAATATTTGGTTTTGATAAAAAGCTTTTCACATTAATTTTATTTATAAAGTATGACAACATTGCTTCCGTAATATCAAAGTTTGCAATAACTCCACCTTTTAAAGGACGGATTGCTTGAATATTTCCTGGAGTACGTCCGACCATCAAGTAAGCTTCCTCACCAACAGCCAAAACTTCTCCTGTATTTGTATCTATTGCCACCACAGCTGGCTCGTTAATAACAATTCCTTTACCTTTTAAGTGTACTAAAACATTCGCCGTTCCTAAATCGATCCCGATATCTTTTGCCATGAAACACTTTCCTCCTGATTTAACTAGATTCTTATATTAAAATTTAAATTTCGACATATTTGTCTTGAAACTCGAGAATATTAATTCATCTTTACCATTCTACTTCTTATTGAAAGAAAACTCAATATTCCTTTGCTGATATATTTGAAAATACTAAAAGACTTCTAATTTAACTAGTATAAGATAAATAGAAGTCTTTAAATATATTTGTTTGTTATAAATTTTTCCCTAAAACTAAGCGTCTTGTTTTATAACACTTTTCTCTTCTTGTTTCTCATTGATTCTTTCAATATTTGCACCAAGATTTGCTAGTTTTTCATGGAATTTATAATACCCACGGTCTAGATGATCTAATTCAGTTACCGTTGTATATCCCTCGGAAATTAGACCCGCCAATATCAAGGAGGCAGATGCACGTAAATCAGTTGAGGCTACTTGAGCGCCTTCCAGTACATTTCCACCATAAATAACAGCAGTTGAGCCATCGATTTCATACTTCGCATTCATTTTTTGCATTTGATCTAAATGCTTAAATCGATTTTCAAAAACTGTTT
>CAYROB010000045.1:0-7970 GCA_964425775.1 uncultured Carnobacteriaceae bacterium | reverse complement strand
GTGCAAAAGAACGAGCGGAAAAGCGCTTGAAACAAGAATTAACAGCCAAAGAACTACAAGAGACAGAGTTATCACTCAAACGAGCGATAACCAGACTTGGTAGTTACTAAAAGATGACTTGAAACCCTTAGCAGGAATTTGCTAAGGGTCTTTTTAAAACCTACAATCCTACTCGATATAAGCTCGAGATTAGCGTATAGTGAGAATATAGATTGTTTAAAATTAGGAAATGTGCTAATATAATTTTAGGTGGCGTTATTTTGAAAAAGAAACACCAAATAAATAGAGAAACAATTAAAATTAGGAGGATTGAAAGATGAGCTATAAAAAATTAGTCAGCTTATTTGCTGTATCAGCATTTGCCTTAGGCGCATGTGGTGCAGAAGAAGAAGCTGAAGAAACAACTGAAGCCGGGTCAACCCAAGAATTATTGGAACAAGCCCAAGGCGATGCGGGCGATGCGTTCCCTGACTATGGTTTAACTGTTTCAGGAAACTGGACGACAGAGGGATACAGTATTGGATACCCAGAGGGAGAAGCTGCGACAGTACCAGTATCAATCATTACAGATAAGGAAACATACAATGTGTATTTATTAGAAGATGGCCTTGTGTCAGAAGTTGTTTCTAATGAAGAAGCTATTGAATTTATAGTTGAAGATCCATCGGCAGACGTTGTCTACCATGTTGGTATCTCACCAGATGATTTAGGTGCTGAAGGGGATGCGGTTTCTGAAGAAGATTTCGCGCGCTTCGAAAAAATTATTTTTGAAGTAGAAGAACCAGCAGCAGAAGAAGAGTAAATTAATTGAAATAAAGTTTGCAGAAATGGTATTGCCCAATCGTATGAGACTGGTCAGTACCATTTTTTTTTCATGTTAGTGCAAACAGTTGCATTTTCACTGTCAAGTACAGTAGACTAGTAAAAGAGAAAACAGCAACTTAATTTATCCATCTATATAGAAGACTCCATTTTTTTGTACTCCTTTTCATCTTCAAGATTACTCGCTGACGATCTTTGAAAAAGGATTGGGTGCTATGGAAATGCCTTAGGAACAGGGCTTAACGAGGTGTAAGCCCAACAGATTTAAGAAAAGCGCTTTCTAGATTGTGCACAACAAGTATTGAAATGACATAAAGGATACATTATAGTTCTATATAGAGGTTTTGGAGGGAATAGAAATGGTTGGAAATTATACCATGGTAACTTTTATTAAGTTACTCGAAAGACCACAAGATTCTTTATTCGGTATTAGTATCGAAACAAAGAAATCAACAGAAGAAGTTTTAGCAGACATCGAAACGATCAATGAAATACTTAAAAAGAACAGCTACCCTGAAATCTCTGTTTCAAGCACCAAATATACCGTTCCTAAAGTACTCGTTGAGAATACAGATGAATTATTTGAATTGTTTCATGTCAACCAAATTTCTTTTACACCTGAAGACCGAGTAAAAATTATTTATCTCTATACGTATAGTAGAAAATCATTTTTATCGAACAATCATTACCAAGAGATTTTGCACGTTAGTCGAAATACCGTACTCAGTGATATAAATAAAGTGAGAGAGGAACTCGCGCTTTACAATATAGAGTTCGTGTACACCCGCTCTAAAGGCTATCATTTAAAAGGGGAAGAGTATGACAAGCATCACTATGCATTTATTGTCTTATCAAAGCTCCTTGAAAATCCGATAGGTGAGTGGACCATCGACTACATTCTAAAAAATTATTTAGAAGAAGAACCGAAAATCACCGATTTAATTAGTATGGGAAAAAAGTATACAACTGACAACAATATTCTCAGCATCCAAAATCGGCTTGAGCGAATGATGCATCTGTTACAGTTTTTATTAATTCGTTATAAAAAACGCAAGCAGGTGATTGATCCAGATTCAACAGTAGGTCTGGAGCAACCTTCAGGAATAAAGACACTTGCCCGTTCATCAATCGATGTAATCTTAGGGGACCATTCAGAAATGTCAGAAGAAGATATCTCGTTTATCGAGCTCTTGCTGATTGGTGCCTATGAGAAAAAGATCGAAAATGAAGAAGAGCAATTGTTCTTTAATCAATTGGCGGATGAAATCGTCACGGAAATGGAAACTGTTTCGTTGATTCAGTTTGAGAATCGGGAAACGATGAAAGAAGGCATTAAGAAACATTTAATCCCGGCTTATTATCGTTTGAAACTTGGCTTTGAAGATGTAAACGGTTATCACCAAATTATCATGGAACAATATCATGATTTGTTTATCATCGTTAAGAAAGCCTTACAACCCTTACAAGAACATTTTATTTATAAGATACCCGATAGTGAAATTGCTTATTTTGTCATTCATTTTGGGGGGAATATTCAAGGGGAAACAAAGGAGCTAGGCGAGGTTAATGCCTTGATCGTGTGCCCTCATGGAATTAGCTCTTCAATGATTCTTAAACAGCAACTCTCACAAATATTTCCAAACATCACTTTCTTACGATCACATCAGTTAGCTGATGTCAGCACGATGGATGAATCGCAGTATGATGTTATCTTTTCTACCGTAGCAGTGGAAGCGGAAAAACCAGTATTTGTTGTACCAATCAACCTAGGTGATGAAGACAAGAAAGAATTGTACTCATTAGTCTATGAAGAAGTACCAATGCTGAAATTGAAACCGAGTCCAATTGATGAGATTATTGAAGTGACAAAGAAATACAGCACGATTTTAGACGAAAAAAAATTACGAACTGAATTAATTAAATTAATCTATTCAGAAAATAAAGATCATAGAAAAGGGGAATATCCATTGTTACATGAATTAATTACAGCAGATACATTTCAGCATAGCTCAGAAAAGTTTGAGTGGAAAGATGCGTTTCGCTTAGCATCAAAACCACTACTCGAATTAGGTTATATCGAAGATCGTTATGTCGATAAGATGATTGATCGAGTGGAAGAGTTTGGTCCTTTTATTAACTTAGGAAAAGGTGTAGCGATTCCGCATGCCCGACCAGAAGATGGTGTATCTGAATTAAGTATGTCCATGTTAGTTTTGGATGAACCAATTTATTTACCAGAAGACGACAAACCCGTAAACATTCTTATTGTCATCGCCGCAACCGATAATGAAACACACTTAACAGCATTATCACATCTGACAAACATTTTAATTGCAGATGGCGAAGTTGAAAAGATGGCAGCCGCAAAAACGTATGCAGATATTGAAGAAATCATTCATCAGGGAGGTGAATAATATGTTAAAAATAGGAGCAGCATGTGGATCAGGTTTAGGTTCAAGCTTTATGGTTGAAATGAACATCAAAACAATTTTAAAAAAGTTAGGCCACGACGACAAAGTAGAGGTTGATCACTATGATTTAGGTAGTGCGTCAAACGAAGCAGCAGACGTTTGGGTTGTTGCAAAAGACTTAGAGCAATCAGCGTCACACTTAAACGACGTTCGCGTATTAAACAGTATCATCGATATGGATGAGCTAGAAGGCGTTGTAAAACAAATATTAGAAGACAAGAACATCGCTTAATTAAAAAAGGAGGAAGTAAAAATGGGTGGATTTTTAGAATTTTTAATTGATGTAGCCAGTACACCAGCAGTTTTAGTTGCACTAATTGCAGTTTTAGGTTTAGTTCTTCAAGGTAAAAAAGGATCAGACATGATGGTTGGAGGAGTAAAAACCTTCGTAGGATTCTTAGTACTATCTGGAGGAGCTGGAATTCTTGTTGAGGCTTTAGAGCCTTTCGGAGTCTTGTTTGAGAATGGCTTCAACATGCAAGGTGTTGTGCCAAACAACGAGGCAATTATTTCGACAGCTTTAGAAACATACGGATCAGAAACAGCACTAATCATGTTGTTAGGAATGGTCTTTAACATTATTATTGCACGCTTTTCAAAATTCAAATATATTTTCTTAACAGGGCATCATACATTATATATGGCGGCAATGATTGCAATCATTATGTCGGTTGCAGGATTTACTGGAGCCAGCTTGTTAGTATGGGGTGGACTAGTATTAGGTATCATCATGGTACTATCACCAGCAATCGTACAGAAATATATGGTTCAAGCAACAGGTCAAGATGCAATTGCAATGGGTCACTTTAGTGCCGGTGGTTACTGGTTAAGTGGATTCATTGGTGAGAAATTTGGGAACAAAGAAAAATCAACAGAAGATATCAAATTCCCACAAGGCTTATCATTCATGCGTGATAACACAGTAAGTATTGGTCTAACAATGACAATTATCTACTTAATCTTAGTAGTTGTTAACGGACCAGAATTTGTACAAGAAGAGTTAAGCGGTGGAACAAACTTCATCGTATACGCAATGACACTTGGTGGACAGTTCGCAGCCGGAATCTTCGTAATCCTAGCCGGAGTACGTTTAATTCTTGGAGAAATTGTACCAGCATTCCGTGGAATCTCAGAGAAATTAGTTCCGAATGCAAAACCAGCACTTGATGTACCAGTTATTTATCCATATGCACCAAACGGAGTATTAATTGGATTCTTAGCTAGCTTCATCGGTGGTATTGTCAGTATGTTCATAATGATCGCAACTGGTTCAGTTATTATTTTACCAGGAGTTATCCCACACTTCTTTACAGGAGCAGCAGCAGGAGTATTTGGAAACGCAACAGGTGGTATTCGTGGATCAGTACTTGGTTCATTCGCCAACGGAGTATTAATCAGTTTCCTACCAGTCTTCTTATTACCAGTACTTGGTGACTTAGGTTTCGCAGGATCAACATTCTCGGATGCAGACTTTGCGATCTCAGGAATTTACCTAGGACAGTTAGCAAACGTCGGTGGTCAGACATTCGTAATGGCAGGAATTGTTGCAGTCTTAGCAGTTATCTTTGGACTAACATTCCTATCAAAAGGAAAAGAATAATAAGCTTAATCTTTTATCGTTAACTAAGGTATTAAATGTATTATAAAAACAATCTCAACTAAAGAAAGGGAATGTAAATGTATAATCAAACAGATCAACTATCGGTAAACACAATCAGAATGTTAAGTCTAGATCAAGTAGAAAAAGCAGGTGCGGGACACCCAGGAGCGCCTCTTGGACAGGCACCTATGGCACATGCCCTATGGACAAATCACTTAAATATTAACCCAAAAAATTCTAATTGGTTTAACCGTGATCGATTTGTACTATCATCAGGACATGCTTCACCACTAATCTACTCATTGTTACACTTATCAGGTTTTGACGTAACAATGGACGACCTAAAAGAGTTCCGTCACTTTGACTCACGTACTCCTGGACACCCAGAAGTTACACATACAGATGGAGTTGAAGCAACAACAGGACCATTAGGACAAGGAATTTCAAACGGTGTAGGTATGGCAATGGCCGAAGCACACTTAGCGGCAAAATATAACACAGACGACCATGAAATCGTTGACCACTACACATATGTAATTGCCGGAGACGGAGATTTACAAGAAGGTGTAGCACAAGAAGCATCAAGTTTAGCCGGACACTTAGGTTTAGAAAAACTAATCGTATTATATGACTCAAACGATATTCAGTTAGATGGACCAATCAACTTGGCCTTTAGTGAAGATATTGAAGCGAAATATAAAGCATACGGTTGGGACTATGACCTAGTTGAAGAGGGAATGGAACTTGACGCAATCGACGCAGCAATTGAGCGTGCGAAAGGTGTTAAAGGCAAGCCAACCATTATCGAAATTAAAACAGAAATTGGATACGGTATGCCAAATGCTGGAACATCAGATGCGCATAGTGACCCAATCGGAGACGAAGGGGTAGCAATCGCGAAAGAAGCATACGGCTGGGAACACGAAGAAACATTCCACGTTCCAGAAGAAGTATACAGCCTATACGAAGAAAAAATTGCGAAAGCTGGAGCAGCAGCTGAAGAAGCATGGAACAAATTACATGCAGACTACAGTGAAAAGCATCCAGAATTAGCAGAAGACTTTGCACGTGCAATTTCGGGCGAACTACCAGAAGACTGGGATGCAGCATTACCAGAATTTGAAGTAGGATTCGAAGAAGCAACACGTGACACAAGTGCAACAATTATTAACGCACTTGCAGAAAAAGTTGAAAACTTCTGGGGTGGATCAGCAGACTTAGCCGCATCAAACAAAACAATGATTGATGGCGCAGGCGACTTCCAACCAGGAAGCTACGATGGTAAAAACTTATGGTACGGTGTTCGTGAGTTCGCAATGGGTGGAATTCTAAACGGAATCCTACTACATGGTGGAACACGCTCATACGTTGGAACATTCTTAGTCTTCTCAGACTACTTACGTCCAGCAATCCGTGTCGCAGCACTATCACAACTGCCAGGAATCTACGTGTTTACACACGATTCAGTTGTTGTAGGATTTGACGGTGCAACACACGAACCAGTAGAGCACATCGCAAGCTACCGTGCAATGCCTAACTTGACGACATTCAGACCAGCAGATGCAAATGAAACATTAGCTGCATGGAAATATGCAATGACATCTGAAACACGTCCAACAATTATGGCACTATCACGTCAGCCACTACCAGTACTAGAGCACACAGGAGCGTTAGCTGAAGAAAACATTGCGAAAGGTGCATATGTTGTGTCACCAGCAGAAGGCGACAAAGCAGACGGTATCATTATCGCAACAGGTTCTGAAGTTTCATTAGCAGTTGAAGCGCAAAAAGAATTACGCGCAGCAGGCGAAGACGTAGCAGTTGTCTCAATGCCAAGTATGGAACTATTCGAAGAGCAATCAGACGAATATAAAGAATCGGTATTACCAGCAGACATTACACGTCGTCTAGCTTTAGAAGCAGGTTCATCATTAGGATGGGCACGTTACTACGGCGACAAGGGTGGAATGATCAGTATCGATACATTCGGTATCTGTGGTCCAGGTCAAGAAGTACTTGAGTCATTTGGCTTTAACCTAGAGAGTGTACTCGAAGCGTACAACGCACTGTAATTCAAACAATCAAATAGTTAAAAATGCGAGGAGCAACTGCTCCTCGTTTTTTTGCCTAAAAAAGTTCAATTATTATCTGAATTCTACAAAATAGCGTATAATAACCTTACTGGATGAAGGGGGATTTTTGATGAATATCATAACAATGAATGCATTTGAAGAATTACTAGCAAAAGAAGCAGAGACAATCGAAATAATTGATGTACGTGGGCGCGATGCCTTTGCCTTAGGTCATATCGAGGGCGCAAGAAATATTCCATTGGATGAATTACAAGGACGAGTGGCGGACTTGGATAAAGATCAGGATTATTATATTGTTTGTTATTCGGGGAACTTTTCAGCCATTGCTGCGGAATTCTTAACACGCAATGGGTTCAAGGCAGCGAATGTCCAGTCAGGGATGAATGGATACAATGGGCCGGTAGTATCATAGAAAAAAAGATTGAGATATGCTATAATCGACTTATTAATGAATGAACTGGGCGAGTACAAAGCCCAGCTTTTTGTATGTGGACTTAAAATAGCTTGGAGGCTTATCAGTAATGAAAATCATTTTCGGTTTAGGAAATCCTGGAGATAAATACCGCACGACCAAACACAATATCGGCTTTATAGTAGTCGATCAGTTAGCCAAAAGTTTAGGCTTAACTTTTAATCAAACAAAATTTAAATCACTCTATGCCGAAGGACGCATTGGTACAGAGAAAGTTATCATCGTGAAACCACAGACGTATATGAACTTATCAGGTGAATCGGTGCAACCTTGGTTAGATTTTTATAAATTAGAAAAAGAAGATATGCTCGTTATTTATGACGATATGGATTTGGACGTCGGCAAGATTCGCTTGCGTTTAAAAGGCGGATCGGGCGGACATAATGGGATTAAAAGTATTATTCAACATTTAGGCAGGCCAGTATTTAATCGCATTCGGGTTGGGGTCGGGCGACCATATCCAACGCAATCGGTTGTGTCGCACGTGTTGAGCCAATTTTCAAAAGAGGATG
>CAYROB010000044.1:0-8088 GCA_964425775.1 uncultured Carnobacteriaceae bacterium | reverse complement strand
TATTTCGCATTTGATCCATTTGCTCAATAAAGTCGTTAAAGTCATAACGGTTTTCCGCCATTTTTTGAGCCAGTTCTTCTGCTCTCTTTTCATCCACTTCTTCTTGCGCACGTTCGATTAACGTTAATAAATCTCCCATACCTAAAATACGGTTTGCCATACGATCTGGGTGGAATGGTTCTAATGCATCAAGTTGTTCACCCGTACCCGTAAATTTAATTGGCTTTCCGGTTACTTTACGAATCGAAAGGGCAGCACCACCACGAGTGTCACCATCTAACTTCGTTAATACGACTGATGAAATCTCTAATTGTGTATTAAAGGAATCAGCAACATTGACTGCATCTTGTCCAGTCATTGCATCTACAACTAAGAAAATCTCTTCTGGTTCAACGGCTGTTTTAATGTCTTGTAATTCCGTCATTAAAACTTCATCAACGTGTAAACGACCTGCCGTATCAATAATAACTAAATCACAATTTTGATCTTTAGCTTCCTGTAAACCCATTTTTGCAATTTCGACCGGGCTTACTTGGTCACCCATACTAAATACTGGAATATCCAACTGCTTTCCAATTGTTTGCAACTGGTCAATCGCAGCTGGTCGATAAACATCCGCTGCTACAAGCATTGGTTTTAAATTCTTATGCTTTCTTAAATAGTTTGCAATCTTACCGGCAGTGGTTGTTTTTCCTGCACCTTGTAAACCTGTCATCATGTAGACAGTAGGCGGTTTGTCGGCAATAATTACCTCTTCTTGCTCGCCACCCATTAATTCGGCCAACTCGTCATAAACAACTTTTACAACTTGTTGCCCTCCGTCTAAACTTTCAAGAACCTCTTCACCAACTGCTTTTACTCGAACATTTTCAACAAATTCTCTTACAACTTTATAGTTAACATCCGCTTCTAGTAAAGCTAAACGGATTTCTCTCATCGCGTCATTGACATCTTGCTCCGTGATTTTCCCTTTTTTACGTAAACCGGAAAAAGCATCTTGCAAACGTCCTGTTAATCCTCCAAAGGCCATTCGTTCTAGTTCTCCTCTCTAATCGTATCTTGTATTATTTCACTTAATAAATTATTTAGTTTTTCATCCGCATCATAATTTTCTTTTAAATGGGTCCGTATTTGCTGGAGCACTTTCTTACGCTCCTCAAATTCTTCCACTAACTGAAGCTTCTCTTCATAGTCTAGCAGATTTTCCTCAGTTCGCTTAATACTATCATAAATCGCTTGACGGCTCACACCATTATTGGCTGCGATTTCTGCGAGTGTATAATCTTCCTCATAGTAATCCGCCATATACTGTGCTTGTTTCTCAGTCAATAATTCCCTGTAAAAAGAAAACAAAATATTCATTCTCACTGTTTTTTCTAATTCCATTGAATTCCCTATTTCTTCATTTATTTTTTAATTAGCTAATTAAATCTTTAAATAATCCATAAGCAAATTCTTCCGAATCGAAAGGATGTAAATCCGTCATTGCTTCACCAAGTCCTACAAATTTAACGGGTATTTTTAATTGCTTTCCAATGGCTAAAACAATTCCACCCTTGGCTGTACCATCCATCTTCGTTAACGCAATTCCTGTTAAGTTGGTAATTTCTTGGAATTGCTCTGCCTGGTTTAATGCATTTTGTCCAGTGGTCGCATCAAGTACTAAAATGGTTTCATGTGGCGCGCCTGGAATTTCACGCTCAATTACGCGGTTCATTTTCGATAATTCTTCCATTAAATTCTTCTTATTCTGCAATCTTCCAGCTGTATCCACAAGCAAATAGTCCATATTTTGTGCTTGTGCTTTTTCTAATGCATCATACACAACAGCTGATGGGTCGCCTCCTTGTTCGGTCGCTACAACTTCAGCGCCAACACGCTCGCCCCAAACTTTCAATTGTTCAATTGCGCCGGCTCGGAAAGTATCCCCAGCAGCTAGCATCACTGAATTGCCTTCACTAATTAATTGGTGGGCTAGTTTTGCAATTGTTGTTGTTTTTCCAACGCCGTTCACTCCAATAAATAAGAGTACCGTTAATCCATCATCATTTGTGACAAATTCGACGTGGTCTGGATTGGTTCTTTCATACATATCGATCATTGTTTTAACAAGCACACGTTCAGCATCTTCGATCGTACGAATATTCTCTACTCTAGCTTCATGGCGCATGATCTCTGATATTTCCATTGTTGCTTCAAAACCAACATCAGACTCTATCAATAAATCTTCTAATTCTTCAAAAAACTCTTCATCCTCATAACGGAAGGTTGCCATCATTTCTTTAAAGCGGCGCGTAAAAGATGTTCTTGGCTTTTCGAGTCCTTCTTCATAAGTAGATATTTTCTCTACATCAAGTTGTTTTTCTTCTTCTTTTTTGGGAGCTTCGCCTGTAAAGGCTGATTTAATACGGTCAAATAAACTCAATCTGGTCTGCCTCATTTCTCTATTCTATTTTATTTTAAGTGTTATAAATTGCATCTACTTTACATTTTACCATAATTCCACCCATTTATTAAGTTTAATTCCGTAAAAGCAATTACGAATTTAAAACAAACTTTCGAATAGCATGAGCAACACCATTATTATCATTTGATTTTGTAATATAATCGGCGGCTTCTTTAACTTCGTCAATTGCATTATCCATCGCTACACCAAAACCAGCATTCACTACTAAAGATAAATCATTTTCCTGATCACCGATACCCATAATTTGTTCTTTTTCCAGTCCCAACATGTCTCCAATAATCCGCATTGAATACCCTTTATCAACATGTTCTGGTAATATTTCCAATATGAATGGTTGGGATTTATAAATATTATATTTTTCATGATAAGCAGCTGGTATCGTAGGAATCACCGCATCTAATTCTTCTGTTGGACGGCTCATCACAATCTTATTGATTTTAAATGGATTTGGTAACTGATCAATATCAATGTCCACAAATTCTAATGCATTTTCTTTTGGAATATTCTTATTTGTCTGGATGTAAATCGATTCTGCCCCTGCTGGATTTGCTGGTTCATGAACATAATCCATGTCAATAAAGCTTACTGGTAAGTTTAACTGCTGCCCTAATTGATAGATATCCAGACTTTCTTCACGATTAAAAGTAATCTCATTAATGATTTCACCTGTTTTCGCTTTTTGAATTAAGCCACCGTTATACGTAATGACAATATCATCATCATCCATTAAATCTGCCTCTTCTAATAAGTGTTGCATGGAGCGCAGTGGGCGGCCAGTACAAATAACAACTTGTACTCCCGCTTCCTTTGCTTCCATAATCGCTAATCTATTTTCTTCTGACAACAATTTGTTTGAATCGAGTAATGTTCCATCTAAATCAATTGCTATTAATTTTATATCCATTTGTTATACCCCTTGTATGTGTTTTTAATTATTTAAAATAAACTTTTGAATTGCATGAGCTACACCATGACAATCATTTGATTTTGTAATATAATCAGCAGCCATTTTGACCTCTTCAATTGCATTGCCCATCGCAACACCCAAGCCAGCATTTTCAACGAGAGACAAGTCATTCTCCTGGTCACCAATTCCCATAATTTGTTCGCTTTTAAGCCCAAGTTTTTCAGCTATTATATGCATCGAATAGCCTTTATCTACCTTCTTTGGTAAGAACTCTAATATGAATGGTAAAGATTTATAAATATTATATTTTTCATAGTAAGAACTTGGTATTTTAGGGATTATTGCTTCTAACTCTTCCTCCGGCCGACTCATTAGAATTTGATGAACTTCAAAAGATTCTGACAAGTTGTCGATATCTATATCAATAAATTCCAAACCACGCCCCTCTGATGCTTTACCTCCAGTATAAACTGATTCAAACCCTACTGGGTATTCAGGCTCGTAAACGTAATCTAAATCAATAAAAGTTATTGGCATCTTTAACTTTTGCCCTAATCGATAAATATCTAAACTCTCTTCACGATTAAAAGTCACTTCGTTCAGTATTTTCCCTGTTTTCGCTTGTTGAATCAGTCCGCCGTTCGAAGTAATAATCAAATCATCTTTATCCAGTAGATCCAGCTCTGCTAATAAATATTGGGCTGATCGAATTGGCCGTCCGGTACAAAGAACAATTTGGACATTTTTTTCTTGCGCTTTTTTTATCGCTAATTTATTTTCAATTGAGATTGAACCATTTGAATCTAATAAAGTACCATCAATATCGATAACAATTAATTTGATTTTCACTTTGGCTCCTTAGCTCACTTTATTTGCTTTCTAGGCTAATCCTTCTATTTCTTGTGCTTCTTTGAGACTAACACCAACAATTTTTGAAATGCCTTTTTCTTGCATGGTAATTCCATAAAGTTGGTCCGAATGTTCCATCGTCCCTTTGCGATGTGTAATCACAATAAATTGCGTCTCATTTTCAAAGTTCTTTAAATATTGGCCAAACCGGACCACATTCGCATCATCCAGTGCTGCTTCCGCTTCATCTAAAATACAAAATGGAATTGGATTAACATGAATAATGGCAAACAGTAACGATATTGCCGTTAACGCTCTTTCCCCACCTGAGAGTAAGCTCAATTGGGTCAATCTTTTTCCAGGTGGCTGCGCGATAATTTCAATTCCAGTTTCTAATAAATTATCTGGATCACTTAATACTAATTCAGCATAGCCCCCGCCAAACATTTTGGGAAAGACCTTTGAAAACTCTACTTGAACTCGATCAAAGGTTTCCTTGAAATACTTCTCTACAATTAAGTCCATATCATCCATTGTATTGAATAGCGTTTCTTTAGCTTGCACTAAATCATCTTGTTGCTCTGCTAAAAAGGCATATCGCTCATTCACTGACGCTGATTCTTCAATTGAATTTAAATTGACCGGACCGAGTTCTTCAATTCCTTTTTTCAGTAGTTTCACTTGTTTTTTCGCATCCGCTAATTCAATCGTTAACGGTTCACGCAGACGGGCTTCCTCATAACTAATCTTGTATTCTTCAATTAGATAATCAAGTAAATAGTCCGTCCGTACATCATTTTTTGATAAGCGAATATCAATTTTCCCTTTTTCTCCACTTAGATATTTATGGCGGCCACTCAATTGAGTAATTGAATCTGTTAATTCGTCCAATTCCTCAGTTATCTTTTGGATGTTTTCTCTCGACTCCAATTGCTTCAACTCAAGATCTTTTTCTTGTTTACTTCGTTTCTCAAATAACTCTTGTAAGTCTTCTTTTGAGCCAAGCTCAAACTCTCCATCAAATGACTGAATATCTGCTTGGAGTTTTTTAATTTGCTGATTGTTCGTGCGTATTTGCTCTTGCGCATGTTCTATTTTAATTTTCTCACGTGCTAGATCCTCTCGTAAAGCATTTCGCTTTTCTTGAACTTCTGAAATTTCAGTAGAAATTTTAACACGTTCAGCATCAATTGTTTCTTGTTCACTTGTTAAGAGATGCATACTTTCATTTGCTGAAGCAACAATTTTTTCAATCTCTTGTAGTGATTGTTCAGTTTCCTGTAAATCTTGCTGGTAAGTCTCTCCTAAATCCTGTTTATCCTTCTCTTCAAATGAACTGGCTTCTAATTCACGCTTAAAACGATGTAATTGTTCCTTTAGGTTACTTAGCTCACCGTTTAGATACTGCTCAGTTAGGCGTTTTTCCTCACCCGCTAAGCGTATTTCTTCTACTTTTCGTTCAAGTCGAATTTGTTCGGCAGCAGTCTGTTTTTGCTTAGCTTGTAGCTCTTCAAAGGCCTGTTCATTTTCTGCTAAAAATGATTCTAGCTTAGCTAATTCTGCTTTTTGTGAAAATATCGGATTTAAGTTGTTTTGTTGACCACCACCGGTCATTGAACCGCCAGCATTCATTACATCACCCTCAAGTGATACAACACGATGGCTAAATTGAATCGAGCGCGCAATTGCATTCGCTTCTTCTAGACTGTTTGCTACGATTGTTTGTCCTAGCAAATTATCAATAATATTTTGAACCTTTTGATTATTACTGACTAATTCATTAGCAAGACCAAGGTAGCCTGGCATATTCTTCAAGCTTTCTTGTCTTGCTTGCGAAATTTGACGTGGTCGAATCGTTGTTAAAGGTAGAAATGTTGCGCGTCCTCGTCGATTATTTTTCAAGTAATTGATTGCCGCACGTGCATTTTTCTCGTCTTCCACTACTACAAACTGACCACTACCACCTAAGACAGTATTTATAGCTTGTAAATATTTTGCTGGAATAGTGATAAGTTCTGCTACCGTGCCAACAATTCCTGACAGCTTATTTTTTTCCTGCATAACTGCCCGTACACCTGCATAATAACCCGCATAGTTTTCTTTCATTTCATTTAAACTGAGAGCTCTTGCTCTTACTCTTTCCAATTCGGTTGTCTTATGTGCGAGCTCTTGTGTCAGTGTAGCTGAGATATGCTTGATTCGCTTTAATTGTTGAGCAGATTCTTGGTGCTCACTAACTAAAGCAGCCAGGTCTTCACTAATTTCTTCAAACGCTTCTTGTTTTTCGCGCAACTCTCTTTCTTTCTGCTCAACCTCTGCTTTAAGTTCAGCAACTTTCTTTTCGACTCTGTCTTTTTCTATTTGATTGCGAGTTAATTCCTGCTCCAAACGGGATTGATCGTTCTTTAATGAACTTTGCTTTTGTAAATGTTCGATATACTGACTACGCAAGTCTTCCATTTGAACATTTTTATCCCCTTCTAAATAACGACGTCTTGCTTCTAAATCATCAATTTTCGAATTTATTTTCCCTAGTTTCTTTTTCTGTATTGTATAATTTTTTTCTATAGCTGCTAGCTCACTTTTTTGCTTGGCATTTTGCTGCTCTAGTTCTTGAATCGAATGCTGTTTTACCTGGATAAACTCTTCTTGGTGTCGAGATTTTTCATCAAATAAATTTAATGAAGCTTCTAGACGTTCTTTTTCACGAACAACTTTTACCAACTCTTCATTTAGTTGCTCAGACAAGCTCCGATATTTTATCAATTCAGCTTGAGTGTGCTCTTTTTTCTCATCTAACTCGTTGATTTGATAATCTATTTGTTCCAAATCTTTCATAACACTTTGCTGCTTTTCTTTATCCTCAGTCACTTCCGCAGCCAAATCTTGAATTTGTTTGACACTCAGTGCGATATCCAAATCTGTCAGTTTATCACGATGTTCAAGATAGGACTTAGCAATAGCCGCCTGTTTATTCAACGGCTCCAGTTGAGCTTCTAATTCATACAAGATATCTTGGACACGATCTAGGTTTTCTTGTGTTTCACCTAATTTCTTTTTCGCATCTTCTTTTTGAACTTTATACTTGAACACTCCAGCAGCCTCTTCAAAGATTCCACGGCGATCTTCTGGCTTGGAATTAAAAATGGCTTCAACTTCTCCTTGTGATATCACAGAAAAAGACTCTTTTCCAAGTCCAGAGTCCATAAATAAATCAACAATATCTTTTAAGCGGCATTCTTTTTTATTAATCATGTAAGTCGATTGACCATTTCTTGAAAGACGTCTTAAAATACTCAATTCATCATATTCAATATCTAAATACCCATTTGAATTATCTAAAATAAGCTCTACCTCAGCAATATTTATCGGCTTACGCTCGCGCGTTCCGGAGAAGATAACATCATTCATGCGATCGCCTCGAAGTGTTTTAGCGGATTGTTCCCCCATGACCCAACGAATCGCTTCAATGATATTTGACTTTCCACTCCCATTTGGTCCAACAATCGCTGTTACGCCTTCGTCAAATTCCAAAACTGTCTTATCTGGAAAAGATTTAAATCCTTTCAATATAATTTCCTTAAGTTGCATCAATTCTTTCTCCTTTACAAAAACAACTTCATTTAGACCTGCTTTACTCTTCAGTCTTCAGCTTTTCGAACGCTTCTTTTGCTGCAGCCTGCTCGGCTCTTTTTTTCGAGCTGCCTTCACCTGTTCCAAACAGCTCCTCATCAATATAAACAGCGACTGTGAACACTCGCGCATGATCAGGTCCTGATGTGTCAATCACCCGATAGTTAATCTGTACGACACCATCTTGTTGCAACCACTCTTGTAAACTTGTTTTATAATCCATCCCATGAGA
>CAYROB010000043.1:7298-8309 GCA_964425775.1 uncultured Carnobacteriaceae bacterium | reverse complement strand
TATTTCTTTTGCATTAGATACCGGAACAGCTGGGGATACACCTGGAATGAAGCCGGAAGAGGCGGACTCTAAATTAGGTGAAGGACCACAAATTATTATTTATGATGCAAGTATGATTGCGCATAAAGAACTGCGTGATTTTGTAGTCGATATTGCTGAGGAATTAGAGATTCCTTTCCAATACACGGTTATTACAGGTGGGGGAACAGATGCTGGAAGCCAACACGTTTCTGGACATGGCGTTCCTTCATTAGCCATTACGGTGCCTACACGTTACCTCCACTCACACTCATCGGTCATCCACGAAGATGATTTTGAAAACACAGTGAAATTAGTTGAAGAAGTCATCAGAAGACTGGATCAAGAGACAGTAGACAAAATTATTTACGGATAAGAAAGTAAAAAAACAGTTGTTTTGGTTTTCTAAATCAAATTAGCTGTTTTTTTTGTCGTATCCCGTAAAATTAAAATAACCAAAAGTAGAGGAGCAATTCACAATGTATTATGTAAAAAATGAAAGAAACGGGCAAGAAATTCACGATGCCAGTTTAAATTTAGCGATTGAATATTATCTGTTAAATGAAAAAGAACTAGATGAAGATATTTTGCTGTTTTATATTAACGATAATTCGATCATTATCGGCAAAAATCAAAACACTTATGAAGAAATTAATACAAATTATGTAGAAGAGCATGATGTGAAAGTAGTGCGGCGCTTTAGTGGTGGGGGGGCAGTTTATCATGATTTAAATGTGTTAAACTTCTGCTTCATTACAGAAGACGACGGCAACTCCTTCCGTGACTTCCAAAAATTTACTCAGCCGGTCATTGATGCCTTACATGACATGGGAGTAGAGGATGCAGAATTACGTGGAAGAAATGACTTAGTCATTGGTGACAAAAAATTCTCAGGGAATGCGATGTATACAAAGAATGGACGAATGACCGCCCATGGAACATTGATGTATGATTCGCAAATTGAAGCAATCGTTGATGCCTTACGTCCAAAGA
>CAYROB010000043.1:0-7288 GCA_964425775.1 uncultured Carnobacteriaceae bacterium | reverse complement strand
CATAAACTCGAATCGAAAGGGATTAAATCCATTCGCAGTCGCGTGACCAATATTAAACCTTTTATGAATGAAGCCTATCAAGACTTGAACACCAAAGAATTCCGAGAACGTTTATTATTAAATATTTATGGTGTCGAAGAACTTTCAGAGGTAAAAGAGTATGTTTTAACCGAAGAAGACTGGGAAAAAATAGATGAGTTCGCAGCAGAATATACAGCAAACTGGGAATGGAACTATGGAAAATCACCAGACTTTGACCTTGAACGAAGTGAACGGATTGAAGGCGTCGGTACCGTAGAAGTTAAATTAAATGTTGAGAAGGGAATCATCTCAGCCATTAAATTATACGGTGACTTCTTTGGGATGGGCGAAATAGAAGATGTTGAAAAAGAATTACTTGGTACGAAATATGATGCAAAGAGTATCCAAGAAAAGTTGGAAACAATAGATTTACACAAGTATATCGGTAATGTCTCCGCAGCAGAAGTAACGGAAATTATCTATTAAGTAAAAATAAAAAGCTAAGTCCTTATTTTGAGGCCTTAGCTTTTTTGATAAGTTTACTTATTCCAGCAGCATCTTTTGTATTTCTTGCCACTGCCACATGGACATGGATCATTGCGCCCTATTTTTTTTGCCGGTTGTGTATTCCCCTTGTTATCTGCTGGTCTTTGATAGTTAGCAAGTGGAATAATATTATCAGGAATTTGAGGATTTTCAGGAATATCAAATGAACTATCAGCTAATTGATTAAAAAGTTCATTGGGAGTGTATCCTCCGTTTTCCCATAATCGGGCATTGTTGTGCAATTTTGTGTGTAACTCAGCAAATTCAAAAAGCTGCTCGTCGCTTTCAAAAAATATTAAATCGAGCTCTTGAATTTCATCTAGTATGTCAGAGATTTGTTCGCCTAACTGAATACTAGCCTCAATAAATTCTAAAGCAATCTCAACATCTTCAGTAAGTTTTGAAACCAACCGTTTCATTTTTTTATAAGTCGGCGAGTGCTGATTAAAAGGATATTGTGCATAATATCGAATTTCTTTTTTACTCGGCACGTAATAGTCAAAGTCCATTTTATCCAGAATATGATAATATAAATCCATAGCATATTCAGGCTCAACTAACCGATAGTTAGCAATTATTCTATAATTGATAAAATAATGGTCATGTTTTATAGCAATCAATGGAATCATGGACCAGAAAAATACTTCAAAATCCTCGTCGTAAGGAAGGTTCGGGTATTGAATCTCCCATAAATCTCTCACTCTGCTGACATCAATGACACCATAGAGATGAACGGCAGCTAAAAAAGCTTCTTCAATTTGCTTCATTGTTGAAATATTATCTTGATATCGTTTTTTTACTTCATCATTCTGCTTCATAAAATAAGCTAAAGCTGCCTTTATTTCGAGAGGCATGAGCATCTGTACATTATTATCTGTACCAAAAGAATAAATTAATCCCATGTGAACAGCCTGTGGATAAGCTTTTAAAAAGAAGTCAAATTTTTCAGGCGTTGCTTCTTCCGTGTCAAATTTACCCGTACTAAATTGGTACAAGAGTCTAGTTTTTTCCTCACCTAAAAGTAAAAGGCGTTCAATCACCGTATACATGATGCCATCGTGTAAAGCATCAATAATCGGCCCTTTATTCCAACTAGCTCTAACATCTATACCATTTTTTTCAGCCAACTTCAGCAAATTAGGCTTTGTATAGACTTCCAAACAAGCATATAATGAGTCATTCTCAGGCATTTTCTTGAGATTGTATTCAAGTAAAATATTTTGCACTAATTCATAGATTATAGTATATCGTATTTCTTCATTTATTATTTCTTGAAAGTCATCGTCCATCTCAATTCACTCCTTATCTATTTACTATGCACAACATTCAGCCAAAATTTGTTCACTGCCACATGGGCAAGGGTCTGTAGCTTCTACTTTGTTAGGATCCAATCGATAGATCAGAAACTTCTCTTTTTTGTCCTTCATTCCATCGATTAACACTTTATGCACTAATTGAAAATCAGTTTTTTCATTTAAATATCTTTTATATCCAGGCATTGGATAGTACAAGATAATATCCACTTCTTTTCCAAATTCTTCAGTAGCTCGTACAATATTATCCACAACTTCTTCAAAAATCTCAGCTTTAAACGGATTGAAGAAATAAAATACAGTATCTTCTTCTGTAATTTCATATTGTTCAGCGTAACCGTATTGAAATTGGATCGGTGCCTCTAAGTGATTAGCGTGAGTTCGATAGCCTTTTTTGTTTCTTAAGGCTTCATCTAAAGTTAATTCGTTTAGTTCAATTGCTGTTATTGGAATATTAAATTTATGGTGCGTATAAAAAGCTACACGTCCACGCCCTGCACCAAAATCAACGAGTTGATCATCTTCATTTAGGGGATAGCGTTCAAATAACTTTTCCAAAGCCACATAAGGTGTTGATTCACAGCGATTATAGGGTGTATCTTCACGCCATTCTCTAATTCCGGTCGTACGTATCAATAACTTGTCGTCAAATTTCTTATCCATTGTTTCTCCTTTAATTATCAAAAAACTATTTTACTTCTCCATTATATCAAATATAATTTTAATATCTAATCAATCTTAGTCGTCGGCTGTAAAGTACTTAAAGATACTATTGCTTTTCACCTCATTTTTGCTTATATTTAGAGCATTACATATTAGTATGATTTTTATTTCATCTAATTTTAGAGAGGAGATAAAGTAATGCTAACTATCTATTTATCTCCTAGCTGTACATCTTGTCGGAAAGCTCATGCATGGCTAGTAGAATATGATATTCCTTTTATTGAACGAAATATAATGAAGCAACCCCCAACAAAAGTTGAAATAAACGAAATTTTAACATTAACTACCAACGGGACCGAAGATATTATTTCAACTCGTTCAAAAGCTTTTCAAGCTTTAAATATTAATATTAATGAATTGACAATGCAGGAATTATATAAACTAATTTATGAGTATCCTGAAATCTTGCGTAAACCAATCTTAGTTGATGACCGACGCATACAAATAGGATATAATGAAAGCGAGATACGTCAGTTTGTGCCTCGAAAAGTTAGAAAGACTGAATTAAAAGAAGCTAGAGAACAAATAAAGTTGATCGAAAAAACTGATGAGTCCCAATAATAAAGTGAAATAATTGTCAAGCAACGAATAATTCAAATTCGTTGTTTGTTTTCATTTCAAAAAAACTGCATTAGGGTTATAATGCATTTAAGAGGTCACTAGAGGCCTTTTCACTGACAATATTTAGTTGATTAACATAATCACTAACAAATAATGATAATCACTCATTTATCAGATGGAGGAATGAGGTGTAGGCAATGGAAATAGAACATATAGATGAAGATACAATTCGTGTCCGAATAAAAAATTCTGACTTAGAAGCTCGGGGGTACACATTTCTAGATCTATTAGGAAATCAACAACAAATTGAAGAGTTTTTCTATGCAATTTTAGAAGAAGTAGATTTAGATGATCAATTCAAAGATTCTGAGGCAGTAACTTTTCAAGTGATGCCAAATCCAACTGGACTGGAGCTTTTAATAAGCAAAGATTCAGAGGTACACGAAGATTTAGTATCGAATGTAGAGTTTGAGAAGTTTGAAGAGTTATTCTTAGAGCAAGAATTAGAAGAACTTGAAGAAGAAGAGATATTTGAAGAAGAAACAACAATAGAATTTGAAAACAGAGAAGAAGTACGCGAAATTGTGATTGAATTCAACAACTTTGAGCAGATGATTCAATTAGCCCAAAATTTGAAAGCCATTAGTGGATTTTCAAGCTTATACCAGCTGAACGAGAAATATTATATTGATTTTCGTTTAATGCAGGATGATTTTTCTTTCCGATCATTCGAAGAGAATATTGCAGTCATTCTCGAATATGGAGTCAAATCAAAATTAACGAGCGATATACTTTCTGAACATGCTGATTTACTCATTGAGGACGATGCATTTAGCACAATTTATCACTACTTCAAATAGAAAAAATTCCAAGCCGTAAAAAGTCATTCCCAGTGTCCTAAGAGGCAGTTAAACTGGTGATTTCTCTTTACGGCTTTTTTGCATCACCAAATAAATCTTTTTTCGCAAATGTTAATAGAGAGAGCAGTTTAGGAAGGTGATGAATTTGTTGGTAGCACTGAATAATGAAGCGGAAATAGTCACAGCCAAATCCAGTCTATGTAAAAAAGATCTTTTTTATTGTCCGTCTTGTAAAGGCAGAGTTTTTTTGAAAGTAGGTAATATTAAGCGGCCACACTTTGCTCATTATCGAAAAACTAGTTGTAAAGTATTTTCTGAAGGAGAGACAGAAGAGCATTTGAAGGGAAAGTTACAATTAGCTACATATTTAAAGATGAGAGAAACTAATGTACAGTTAGAGGGTTACCTGCCAGAGTTACAGCAGCGTCCGGATATATTATTTGAAAAAGATAATCGGAGGATAGTGATTGAATTTCAATGTAGTTCAATCTCAATCGAAAGCCTAATGGAAAGGACACAAGGGTATCTACAAGCAAACTACGAAGTGATTTGGATTCTAGGGAATCGTTTTAATTATACAAAGGGTCTAACAGCCTTTCACAAAGCTTGTCTATACTTAAATATTAGAGACAATCGATTACTACTGATTCACTATGATGCATTTGCAGATTGCATATCCATTCGTTATGATTTTCAAATGATTAGGAATAGCCAGATGAACTGCCAGTTAGAACAGTTTAATCTTAACGAGAAAAATTCACTGAAATTACTCGAACAAAATAAAGCTAAAATGAGTATGCAAGAATTTACAGATATTAATAGAAGGCATGAACAACTGGTGAAAGAGATTCGTTATCCGAGCCCCAAGCTCAGAGATTTTTTGGAATTAATTTATCGAAATAAAGAAAATATCGTATCAATTCCAAAAGAAATATATTACTGCCTATCAAGTGAATGGATGATCCAAACGCATCCGATGCATTGGAAGTATCAATTTATCTTATGGATTGAAAGTTTTCCTAAAAATAAAATACTCACAAGAAAAATGTTACAATTATGGGTCGATAAGCAGGTTCGAACAAAACAGCTTGTTTATTATAAAAATCCTCAGTTTAAAAAAGATACTTTGTTGCAGCCATTTATCGAATGGATTGAGTTCTTGGAAGAGAGAAAAGTCTTCAAAAAAATGGGATATTTAAAATGGAGCTACCAACAGCCATTAAAACGCTATAAAAATTTAGAAGAGAAATTTAAGATAGAATACTGAAAGAATGAAGGTTACTGATTTTCATTCTATTATGAGTATGCTATGATAATAGTATTAAAATATATGGAGGAATTCAGATGTCAAAAAGTAAAGAATTACCATTACGTGAGGAAGTTCCTACTGAAAAAACTTGGGATTTAACATTAATCTACTCTTCAGATGAAGAATGGGAAAAAGATTATAAAAAAGCAAGTAAGAAAGTTGAAGAATTTAAAGCATATGAAGGAACACTAGCTAATGGCAGTGACGCCTTTCTAAAAGCGTTAGAAGAGATGTTAGTTGTATCGAGAGAAGCGAGTGTTGTTTATACATACGCCCACTTGAAAAGCGACCAGGACACGAGTAACAGCGAATATCAGGCTATGAGTAACCGAGCAATGACATTGATTACGAATGCTCGTGCAGCTTCATCTTGGTTTGAGCCAGAACTTCTTGCTTTATCGCCAGAAAAAATTGAAGCTTACTTTGAAGAAAATGAAGAGCTCGAACTGTACCGTCATCAAATTGAAAAGATAACCGAAAATAGAGATCATGTGTTGTCAGCTGAGATTGAAGGGCTATTGGCAGCGGCTGGAGAAATATTTAGTGGATCGACGCAAACATTTAGCGTGTTAAATAATGCGGATATTGATTTTCCAAAAGTAAAAGATGAAGAAGGTCAGGAAGTGCAGTTGTCACATGGTTTATATGGTCAATTGCTAGAAAGTAAAGATCGTGATGTTCGAAAAGGCGCATTCGAAGCATTATATGAAGTGTATGAAGGCCTAGAAAATACATTCGCAAGCACGCTACAGACAAATGTCAAGAAAAATAATTACTTAGCGAAAGCGCACCATTATGATTCAGCCAGACATCAAGCATTGTCAAACAATCATATTCCAGAGTCAGCGCACGAAACATTAGTAGAAGTAGTCAATGAAAATCTTCATTTATTGCATCGCTATATGGAATTACGTAAGAAACTACTTGGTGTGGAAGAATTGAATATGTACGACTTATACGTTTCAATGATTGGTGAATCTTCAATGTCATTTGACTATGAAGAAGCCATTGAAAAAACATATGAAGGACTAGATATTTTGGGACCTGAATACAGAGAAATTTTAGAAAAAACCTTTGATAACCGTTGGATTGATGTCCTAGAAAATAAAGGCAAACGAAGTGGTGCCTATTCATCAGGAACGTACGACACGGCTCCTTATATCTTATTGAACTGGCATGATTCACTGAATCATTTATATACATTAGTGCATGAGTTAGGGCACAGTGTTCATAGTTACTTGACTCGAAAAAATCAGCCATATGTTTATGGAAACTACTCAATTTTCTTAGCAGAGATTGCTTCAACAACAAACGAAAACTTATTAACAGATTACTTGCTAGAAAATGCTGAAACAAACGAAGAGAAAGCACAGATTTTAAATCATTATTTAGATGGATTTAAAGGGACTGTTTTCCGTCAAACACAATTTGCAGAATTTGAGCATTTGATTCATGAAGAGGATGCAGCAGGCACACCATTAACTTCAGAATTTATGAGTGAAAAATACGGTGAACTAAATAAAAAGTATTATGGACCTGCAGTTGAAAATACAGCCGGTATTGAATTTGAGTGGGCACGTATTCCACATTTCTACATGAATTATTATGTCTATCAGTATGCGACAGGTTTCTGTGCGGCAACAGCCTTAGCCGATCGCATCTTAGAGGAAGAAGATCATGCATTGGAAGATTACTTAAATTACCTAAAAGCAGGTAGCAGTGACTATCCAATCGAAGTGATGAAAAAAGCGGGCGTGGATATGACAAATAAAGAATATATCCAACGTGCGATGAAAGTTTTTGAAGAGCGTCTAAATCAATTAGAAGAAATTGTTGAAGAGCTCTAAGGTGAAATAAAATAAACTAAAAGACCTAGATTCATTAGACACCCTCCGTAAGTTTGGCTCTATAATTAATGGTGTTGATGGATCAATTTGATTCATTGGCACCATTTT
>CAYROB010000042.1:5375-8624 GCA_964425775.1 uncultured Carnobacteriaceae bacterium | reverse complement strand
AACTTTCTGGTGGTGAGCAACAGCGGGTTGCCATTGCTCGAGCTTTAGGTAAGCGACCGAAGTTACTTTTATGCGATGAGCCGACCGGAGCGCTGGATTATGAGACAGGAAAACGCGTTCTCTCGCTCTTATACAAATCAAAAGAGCTCTATGATGCAACGGTCCTTGTGATTACACACAACCGGGCCTTGACCCCAATGGCTGACCGAGTGATTGACATCAGCGATGCCAAAGTAAAATCAACAGAAATTAATCAACAGCCTACTCCAATTGCCAAGATTGAATGGTAACTTTTGCAAGTACCTTTCGATTGAAAGGAGGATTATTATGAGATTTAAGGCAATTTGGAAAGATACTTTTCGCGAGATTACAAAGTCTAAAATGCGTTTTCTAGCGATCTTAACCATTATTTTGTTAGGTGTAGCCTTTTATGTCGGAATTAGTGCGACCGGGCCAGATATGATCGCCACTTCCGATGAGTACTTTAAAGGATTAGAACTAATGGACTATCGCGTCCAGTCTACTTACGGCTTAACCGATGAAGATATTGAATCGCTCGAAAATTCAGAGGATTTTAACGTTCAAAGGCATTATGCTTATGACTTTATGTTAGAGGATGCCTCAACAATCCGTTTGTACAGTTTAGATCCAGAGAACGGCCAAGAAATCAATAAATACCATGTCCTTGAAGGACGCTTACCCGAAAAAACAGGAGAAATTGCGCTTGACCATAAAAAGCATCTCCGCGAGGGAACAAAGGTCGGGGACACCATTACCTTGGACACTGGTGAAAGTGCCGGAGATCCAAAGGAAAACCTCAATCAAACACGCTTTGAAGTCGTGGGACTCGTAAACAGTCCACTCTTTGTTGAGATTGAATCACGTGGGATCTCATCCATTGGAAGCGGGACGTTAAATGCTTTTGGAGTAATTGTTGAAGCAGATTATGCGGCGGACCTTTTTACTGAAGCCTATGTCAAGATTGATGGCAGTAAGAATTTCGAAGCTTTTAGCGATGGCTATGAAAATTATATCAAGCAGTATTTACCTGAAGTCGAACAGACCTTAGATAATTTAGCCATACGCCGTGATGAAAGTATTCAAGATGAAATCCAAGAGGAATTAGCGGACGGCCGCGCTGAAATTGCTGATGCTGAAAAAGAATTAGCTGAGGCTGAAGCAGAGTTGGAAGAAGCACGAATTGAAATCGATGACGGTTGGCAAGAGTTCGAAGATGGTAAGGCTGAACTCGCGCAAGAAACAGCCGATGCTAAGAAAGAAATCACGGAGAACGAACAAAAACTTCGTGACGGTGCCCAAGAGTTAGAGGAACACAAACAAGATCTTCTCGAACAGAAAAAAGACTTGGAGGCTGAACAAGCCAAGCTATTACAGAACGAAAGAGAGTTGCTTGATGGGATCGCCCAATTAGAAGATGGAATCGCACAAGTCAAAGCAGGGATCAAAGAAATTGATCAAAACTTACCTGAGTTGCAAGCTGGCATTCAGCAAGTTGAAACAACAAAGCAAGAACTACTAGAAAATAAAACTCAACTTGAGCAGGCCTTACAGCTTCCTGAGGTGGATCATGAGGAAATCCGAGCACAAATCAGTCAAATTGATCAAGGTTTAGAAGCAGCGAATGAAAAACAAAAAGAACTGCAAGCAAATTTAGATCAGCTCACTCCTATGATTCAAGAGTTGGAAAATCAGTTAGTTGGAATTGACAATCAGCTGGAAACTGAAACAGATGAGGCGGTTATTCAGCAGTTAGAAGCACAAAAACAAGAACTAACAAAGCAACTAACCGAAATCAACGGCAACATCAGTTCTTTACAAGCCGGAATTCAAGAAGTTGAAGCAACCAAGAAAGAATTACAAGAAAATCGAGCACAACTCGAACAAGCTTTACAAATTCCCGAACTAGACCATGCGGAATTGAGTGAACAATTAGCGCAAGTCGAGGCCGGATTAGAAGAGGTAAATGCTAAGGAGCAAGAATTAAAAGCGACTTTAGAAAGTGTAACTGCTCAAAGACAAGACTTAGAAACACAATTAACTGAGTTACAGACACAATTAATGGATTTAGAAAGTAAGAAGAAACAGCTAACTGAAGGAAAAGCACAAATAGAGGATGGCTTCATCCAAATCAACGAGGGGCTCGCTCTAATCAGGGAAAAAGAGCAGGAAATTCAAACAGGCTTTAATGAAATTGAAGAAGCTAAAAATACGTTAGCCGAAGAAACAGCAAAAGCACAAAGCGAATTGGATGAAGCTGAAGCCGAGTTAAACGAGGCGGAAGTGGATTACCAAGAAGGTTTAGCGACCTTTGAAGAAGAACGAGCTGATGCCTTAGTCGAAATTGCTGATGCAAAAGAAGACATCGCCGAAGCCGAGGCTGACCTAGCAACGTTAGCGAAGCCTGAATATATGCACTTTGACCGCACAGATAACTTTGGCTACTCAGAATTTAAAGACAATGCCGATCGTTTATCCGTAATTGCGAAAGTGTTCCCTGTATTTTTCTTCTTAATTGCGATTTTCATTTCCTTTACAACCATGACACGTATGGTCGATGAAGAACGTGAGTACATTGGGATTATGAAGGCGATGGGTTATAAAGATCGCTTTATCCTTATTAAATTTATCGTTTATGCAGCAATTGCCACTGTTATTGGAGCAAGTTTAGGATTAATTATTGGCTATACACTTTTCCCGAAATTAATCTTTTTTGCTTATTCATCACTCTATAATTTCCCAGATGTGGTGCTCCAACAATATACTTTATATACAGTAATTGCGTTGATCTTTGCCTTTGTTTCAACCGTTGGCGCAAGTTTACTAGCCGTTCAATATTCCTTACGACACAATGCGGCTCGACTCTTACAACCAAAACCACCGAAAAAAGGCTCACGGATTTGGTTGGAGCGAATTGGTTTCATTTGGAATCGATTGAGCTTTAATTATAAAATCACTTTCCGAAATGTGTTCCGTTACAAATCAAGAATGCTGATGACGATTCTTGGGATTGCTGGTAGTACCGGTTTAATCTTAACGGGCTTTGGAATCTCCGACTCTGTTGGGGATATTCCAGACATCCAATATGGTGAAGTCAACCAATTCCAAGCCTATGTCGCCATTGATCCAAATGTTAGTTCCGATAAGTTAGCTGATTATCGAACAGTTGCTCAGGAAAAGGATTCGATTACAGATGATTTATTTGTCGTACAGCAAAATGTCCGCGCTGAA
>CAYROB010000042.1:0-5365 GCA_964425775.1 uncultured Carnobacteriaceae bacterium | reverse complement strand
GAAAAAGAAGGAATGATTGCGCAAGATATTAACTTCCTTGTTCCGGAAGAGCCGAATCGAATTGGTGAGTTTGTCCGTCTAGCGAATTATGAAGACCTTGAACATATTTATGAATTAGATGACTCAGGTGCTTACATTACCCAGAAAATCGCTCAATTACTTGAAGTAGATATTGGTGATGAAGTAGAGGTCTTAAACGCAGATGATCAAGTCTGGACAATCGAGGTGGCGGGCATTGTTGAGAACTATATGGCCCACTTCGCTTATATGACGCCAGAATATTATAACAAAGTCTCTGGTGAAAACTTTGACCACCCAGACGTTCAATTAATCAAGTATGATACAGACCAAGTAAACACCGATACCTTAGGTAGTCAGTTAATCGAAGAAGATGCCGTTGTAGGTATTCAATATGTAGAAGATATTCATGATGCATTTGCCGGAAGTATTGAGAGTTTAGATTTAATTACACAAATCTTAGTCATATCAGCAGCAGCACTGGCTTTCATCGTGTTGTACAATTTAACAAATATTAACGTTTCCGAGCGGAGTCGAGAACTATCGACCATCAAGGTACTCGGTTCACACGACTTTGAAGTAACGACGTATATTTATCGAGAAAATATTATTTTAACAATTCTCGGTATTCTCGTCGGTTTAGGCTTTGGAAATATTCTGACCAAGTTTATTATGGGAACGATGGAGGTAGACATGTTAGTCTTTGGGCGAAACATTTACTTCTTAAGTTACCTATATTCAAGTCTCTTAACCATTCTCTTCAGCTTAGTTGTGATGGTTGTCGTTCACTTCCAGTTGAAGAAAATCGATATGGTTGAAGCGTTAAAAGGAAATGACTAAAATAAATACCAAATAAAAAGACTCGAATCAGAAACCTAAGAAATTTAGGTTGATTCGAGTCTTTTAGTGTTTATTAATGATTCTTTAACCGGGGAGTTAAGAATTATTTTTTAGTTCTTAAGCATCATATGCTGCTTGGAATAAACGAACAATGTCCTCTTCTGTACCCACTCGAGGGTTTGAGAAGGCATTTCCATCTTTCAATGCATTAGCCGCCATTTTTTCAAAGTCTTCTGGCTTCGCACCTAAGTCTTTAATATTTGTTGGAATCCCAACATCTTCAGAAATGCGAATCATGGCATCAATCGCTTTATCAGCTGCTTCCATGACGGTTAAGCCTTCAATATTTTCACCCATCAATTCAGCAATTTCTGCAAAACGTTCTGGATTACTAATGATATTCCATCTTTCAACGGTTGGCATTAAAACAGCACAACAGACTCCGTGAGGTGCATCATACTCGCCACCTAATTGGTGAGCCATCGCATGCACATAACCCAGGTCAGCGTTATTAAAGGCCATTCCGCCTAAAACAGAGGCATAGGCCATATTGGTTCGCGCTTCGATATCTTGACCATTGGCTACTGCTGGTCTTAGATATTTTGCAATCAGTTTAATTCCTTGTGCGGCTTGCGCATCCGTTATTGGGTTGCGGTTAGTTGAGACGTATGATTCCACACAGTGCGTCAATGCATCCATTCCTGTTGCGGCGGTTAATGCTGGTGGAATTTCTAGCATGACCATTGGATCATTAAATGAGACCAATGGCACATTACGCCATGAAACAACAACAAACTTTAAGCTTGTTTTTTCATTGGTTAATACTGCATGACGCGTGATTTCTGATGCCGTTCCAGCAGTCGTGTTGACTGCCATCAATGGAGGCAACGGATTTTCTAATGTTTCAATTCCGGCCAAAGCTGTTACATCATCGCCGTTTGTTAAAACAATTCCGATTCCTTTTGCACAGTCATGTGGTGATCCACCACCCACAGAAATAATTGAGTCACAGTCATTTTCTAGATAGACTGCCTTACCTTCTTCAACATTTCGAATCTTTGGATTGGGCTCAACGCCATCATAAATAACATAGTCAATATCAGCTGCTTGCAGGGATTCTTCAACTTGTTGGACTGGTCCATTTTCTAATGTTCTTAAAAAGCTATCGGTTACGATTAATATTTTTTTCATATCCAGCATTTTGGCTCTTTCTCCGACCTTTTTAACTACTCCAGGCCCAAAAAAGTTTACGTTAGGCATCATAAAATCATAATTTACTTGCGTCATGCTAAAAATCTCCTTCTATTTTTATTTTACAATTTTTAGTTCTTTTAATTGTTCTTCAATACTTGCTATAGAGACTTCTGCTTGTAAGAGTGCTGCTGCAGTATAGGCCCCTTCAACTACTGGTACATCATAAATCTCGATGGATTTCTCACTCATTTCTTGGACCATCTCTAAATTCATGCGGGCACTACCTAAATCATAAAAGGCTAGTAAAGTATCCGCTGTGTTTTTATTGACAGCTTCTAATATCCCTTCAAAACTTGTCCCAATCTCTGTCTCTGAAAGGCCGCCGACAACTTGCACGTCAACATCCGCTGCCACCTCTTTAATTAATTGACCAATTCCTTCAGCGATTCCATAAACATGAGAAACAACAATAATTCCTGTTTTTTCCATTATTCGGCCTCCGCTTCTAAGAGTGCATGAAAGAGTAAGCCGGATGAATTGGCAGCTTTAGTTGCTGAGAATGAAGTGTTTGAGCCGGAAATGGAAAGTGCCGTCAGGGAAGACAAATTAGCGGGTTGGCATGATGCACTAGATGCGATTCGCTATTACGCTAGAAAAAGAAAAAAATAGCCTCTCAGCTATTTTTCTAGTGCATTCAGATAGTGTTGATGCTCGATTTCTACGATATCCTCCCATAAAAATTGATTGCGGACACGGTTGCGATATTTTTCTGGATCTTCTCGATCATTGTCTAAAATCGTAGTAACTCGCTGTGCCATGTTTTCAATCAATTCTTCATCGGGTTCAATCAAGTTCTCTTGGTAACCAATTGCTTCGGGGATACCGCCAATATTTGTTCCGACCGCTGGTATTCCCATCGCATTTGCTTCAAGTATAACCATGCCTAGTCCTTCGTTTCTACTTGGAACAACTAGGACATCGATTCCTTTGAGTATTTTGGGAATTTTTTCAAATGCAATCTGTCCTGGCATTTGAACGGGTAATTCACTCATTTCAAACGCTTTTTGGATTTCCTGCTTTAAGCTTCCTTCTCCAACAATAATAAAGTCAGGCATCTCTTCACTTTTTACCGCTATTTGCTCGAATAACTCTGGTAGCCGGTCTGCTCCTTTAACGGGTTCAAGCGACCCTATGTAACCCACTATCTTATTTTCTTGTAAACTTTTATCTGGTATTTTAAAGTGCTCCAGATCGACACCATTATAAGTGATCTCCGCATTTAAACCTGAGTAGCCCAGGGTGATTGCATTTTCTAGTAATTGCTTGCTAACAAAGAAACATTTCTCCGCATTTTCCATTGCTTCCAGTAAAAAAACAGCTTCTTTATCTTGAATATTATTGAGGTCACTTCCATGAAAAGTGATGAAGTATGGAATATCATATTGCTTGCTGGCTTGATAGGCTAAATAACCATTCGGATAACCCCAATGAGCATGAATAATATCCGCTTCTGCTAGCTCTTTTTTATTTTTTCCAATTAAAGCAGCTACCATATCATCCAAATTATTTTTTTCGAGATTAAAAATCTTGTTGAAGTAATATCTAATCCCTCTGACAAAATTTAAATTATGAATCTTGAGTGACTCATACACATAGTCTCGATTCGTTAGTTTAAGCGATTCTTTTTTAAACAAACGCTCTTTGATAAAGGTGATTATTCGGCTATCATGGTAATTAATATTTTCAATATAGCTTGACGCTTTATCATTATGACGCATGATTCGCTCATAGGTCGCTTTAAATAACCCGCCTGCATGGCCTTCTTTCATATTTACTAAATATAAAATTTTCATATCCGTGTCTTCACCTCTTTATTTTTTGACGTCTTCTGCTAATTTCAAATAGATGGATCGATACTTTTCAGATAATATATTCCAGTTAAATTTTTGATAGGCTTTCAGTACATTTCCAGATATTTCTTCATAATTTTCAATAATCAAAGCAATTTTCTTTGCAATGTCTTCTGCATCATCGGCAATTACTGGATACCCGACGTAGCCATCTTCAAATTGACCGTCGAAGCCTTGACCTTTTGTATAAATAACAGGTAAGCCTTGACTCATTGCTTCGGGGTAGACAAGGCCAAATGTTTCTGAAAAAGAAGGCATAATAAAAATGTCATGGTCGCGATACATATCGATTAATTCTGCCATCGAAACTGCATCATGGTGCGTTACCAGACCCTTACCCTTTTCTTTCAATTTCTGCGCATACTCGTTGTCCATTACTTCTCCAACCAAGGTTAATTCGGCCTCTTTATTTTCGAGTGCTTGATATTTTTGAATTCCCCTAATACTTCCTAAACCGTTTTTTAATGGCATAATCTTACCTACTTGAAGAAAGGCGAGTTTCTCCTTTGCCTCTAGTTGTCTTGCTTGACCTTCATTTTCAAAATAAAAATCATCAATCCCATTTGGAATGACTTCTGCTTTTTCGATAATATTTTGCTTTAATTCTTCATCACTAATATATTTATCTAGTAGTTCATTTTTATTCATCTCAGATAAAAAAATAACTTTAGAGGCTTTCGCCAATATTTTTCGGCCACGATTTCGTAAATTAACCCTGAGCTTAAAAAAACCGTTAATATCAGTATAGCCTCTGACGGTAACGACATATGGAATTCCATACTCCTTATTTAATTGATAGGCAATGTTGCCATCCGTAAATAACGTATGTGCATGCACAACTGAGTAATCCTGAGGATCGATTGTACTTTTTAATTTTCGGTAAATTTTTATTTGCTTGTATGTGAAGATAAATTTATCGATATCTAGAAATGTAACTGGCGAATAGACCTCATGCTTTGATTCATACAAAAAGTGCCCTGCTGTTTCTTTTTTTATTGGCATAAACACTGTGTTTTGTATGTTTTGCTCCGCTAAACAATCCAGTAAGTTTTCATGCAGTTTTGATGTTAGATAATTTGAATTAATATGCAGTACCCGAACCATACTTCTTCATCCATTCTATTTATATACCAAATAATTTATAAATTTCTTGCCCAACCGGCTCAATAATATTTTGTGTGTCGATGATTATTTTATCTTTTAGTAATTCTTGGTTTTCTTTAATGTGATCATGTGCCACCATTATAACAACCAGGTCGACATCTCCCAGAAACTCTTCAAAGTCTTGATATTGATGCTGAGTAATCTCATAATCCTTTACTTCTGGATCATAAACTTTTAGCTCTGGTGCTAAATGAAGCCGCTGTTGTTCTAATAATTGTAAAGTAGGTGATTCTCTTGTG
>CAYROB010000041.1:4603-8625 GCA_964425775.1 uncultured Carnobacteriaceae bacterium | reverse complement strand
CGGCATACTTTATAAATAATAATAGCTTAGGCCAAGGAACTGCATTTGAATCCGACCATGAGATTCACCTCTTCACTCGTGAAGCTGGCTCTGGAACTCGCTCGGCTTTTGTAGAAGTAGTAGAAATTGTTGATGAAAATGGAGACGACTTTTTAACACCGCTTGCCACTGTCCAAAATAGTACGAACGCAACTATGCAGGCAGTAGAAAGCGATGCACATGCTGTCAGTTATATATCACTAGGGTCATTAAATGATTCAATTAAAGCTGTAGCAGTTAATGGCGTTGAACCAACCGTTGAAAATATTCAGTCCGCTGACTATCTACTCTCGCGCAACTTTAGCGTGACGTATGGAACTGAATTAAGTGAAGTTGCTCAAGATTTCTGGGATTTCATGTCCTCACAAGAAGCACAAGCATTGGTTGCCGAAGATGGCTATGTATCCGTTGATTTAAACGCACCAAGCTATACGCCAACGAATCTCTCAGGCTCAATCAGTATCGTCGGATCCACTTCTGTTGAACCAACAATGCAAAGATTTTCCGAAGCTTATACCGAACTAAACCCAGATGTCAGAATTGACATTACCGCCCCAGGATCAGGAGCTGGAATTACTTCAACAATCGATGGAAGTGCCGATATTGGTATGACCTCCAGAGATCCAAGCCCAGATGAGTTGGTTGATTTAATTGAAACCAAAGCAATTGCGATTGATGGAATTGTTTTGATTGTTAACAACAAAAACACTCTAAATAATATTCAATTAGATCAAATTCAAGGAATGTATTTAGGTGAAATTATTAAATGGGATGAAATTCTGAATAATTAATATACGCAATGAAAAAAGTTGTTCGTCGCCTGTAAAAATAGGGACGAGCAACTTTTTACTTATTTAGCATCTTTTAATGATAAAATACCATTGGTAAGTAATATCAAAAGCTAGAAGTACATTACTAAAAAAGCATTTTGAAAGGAATATAACTTATGAAAAAAAAGTTTTTAAACAAGTTTTATAAAAAATCACTTGTCGAAAAAATTGAAGCATTAAAACTAGCCGAAATTGTCTCGAAGGAGGATTTCGATTTATTACAGGATGATTTAGTGAAGCTCCCGGTAGACAGAGCAGAACGAATGATAGAAAACTACCTTTTAAATTATGAATTACCCTTTGGTCTGGCTATGAACTTTGTCATTGATGAGAAAGAAACGATTATTCCAATGGTAACGGAAGAGCCGTCCGTTATTGCAGCAGCGAGTAACGCTGGTAAACTAACCGCTTCATCTCAAGGTTTTACTACAGAGATGGACGAGCGGTTAGTTATCGGGCAAATTGTCTTGAAAAATGTTGTGAACCCTGAAGAGGCTGCTCTAAAATTAAAGGCACAGGAAAATAAAATTTTAGAGCTTGCGAATGCTGCCCACCCTTCAATCTTAAACTATGGGGGTGGAGCTCAAAGAATTGACACACGAATAATTCCGAGCGATCCAACATACAGTAATCCTGAGTTTTTTGTCCTGCATCTAGTTGTTGATACAGCTGAAGCAATGGGGGCAAATATTGTCAATACGATGACCGAAGCTATTTCTCCGTATATTATAGAATTAATTGGGGGAGAAAGTTTAATGAACATTCTTTCAAACTATGCAACCGAGTCAATTGTTAGAGCTACTTGTCGGGTTCATCCAAATGATTTAGCGACCGGAACAATTGATGGAAATACAGTCAGAGAGCGTATTATTGAAGCTTCACAATACGCTATGGTTGATTCTTATCGGGCTGTTACCCATAATAAAGGTATTATGAATGGGATTGATGCTTTACTAGTTGCTACTGGAAATGATTGGCGGGCGGTAGAGGCCGGAGTACATGCCTATGCTGCTAGTGATGGTCAATATCGTGCTTTGAGCCAGTGGTCTTGTGACGAAAATGGTTATCTGAAAGGAGTTATTGAATTGCCGATTTCAGTGGGCTCTGTTGGTGGGACTTTATCCGTCCATCCTACAGCTCAACTGGCCTACCGAATACTTGGCGAACCTTCAGCTAATGAACTAGCACGTACTTTGGCTGCTGTTGGCTTAGCACAAAATTTAGCAGCGCTTAAAGCCTTGGTTACAGAAGGAATTCAAAAAGGACATATGGGGCTACAAGCTCGTTCTTTAGCAATTCGTGTTGGAGCTGAAGGTGATAATGTCGAGCGGGTCGCTCAAAAATTACAAAAAGCTGAGCATATGAATTCAGAAACTGCGGCTAAAATATTGAAACAACTTTTAGAAGAAGAACACTAGAAATATAGATGAAAGGTAACGTGAATTATTTCAATGAGTAAAAAGAAAGTGGCAATTATTGGTACGGGTACTATCGGAAAAACTATAGCCAAAGAACTAAAGAACCGTTTAGATGAAAACTATGAGCTTGTCGGGCTAATGAAAAGAACAACCAAGCAAATTGACGAGCTAACAGCAAGATTTGACACAAAAGTGGTCACAAATTTCTCTGACCTCTTGCAATTAACGCCTGATTTTATTATCGAGGCTGCATCAGTTAATATCGTGAGAGAATATGGTGAGGAAATCTTAGCTCACGGTATTCATTTCATTCCGTTATCCGTCGGCGCTCTAGCTGATCCATATTTTTACGAAAACTTACAAAAAACAGCACAGGTGAACGAGGCAGTTTTATATATTCCCTCTGGCGCAATCGGCGGGTTTGATCTCATGCGTAAAATGACACTGGCTGATGCTCCTGAAGTTGAGATTAATACATACAAATCTCCAGCTAGTTTAAGTGATGCACCCTTTTTAAAAGATCAGTCTCTTGTCATGAATGAAAAAGAAGTGGTCTTTGATGGCTCTGCCGAAGAAGCAATCAAAGGTTTCCCGCAAAACATTAATGTCGCTGTTGCTACCGGACTCGCAACGATTGGCCCTGAAAATGTTCGAACGATAATTCATAGTATCCCTGAACTAGAGGCAAATATTCATGAAATTACAGTTAGAAATAAAGAAGGAACAGCAGATATTCGTTTTGCTGCACAACCGAGTAGTAATATGCGTACAAGCTCCATTACACCTTGGAGTGTTATTTCATTATTGAAAAACATTGCTGATCCAGTTCGTTTTTTCTAAAATACAATTTTGAAAGAGAGTGATCCTTAATGTGGAAAGAATTTAAAGAGTTTATTTTACGTGGAAATGTTGTTGAGTTAGCTGTTGGTTTAATCATGGGTTCAGCCTTTACAAAGATTGTAAATGCATTAGTTGAGAATATGATTATGCCTTTTATTACAGGACTTTCAGGTAAGGCAAGTGTTGAAAAGTTAGCTTTTACCTTTAATGGTTCTCCGATTCAATATGGAATGTTCTTGCAAGCAATTATTGACTTCTTGTTAATCGCAGTTGTCCTATTTTTTGCAATCAAAGCATTAAATACATTAGCAGCTAAGCGGAAGCAAGAAGAGGAAGAAAAAGAAGAAGTTAAAGAAAAAATTCCTTCTTCAGAAGACTATCTAAAAGAAATTCGTGATTTACTGGCAGAAGAAAGAACGTCAAACTAACCAAATACAACAAAAAGCACAATTACTTGGCATTTGTTTGCCTGTAATTGTGCTTTTTGCTATTTATTTAAAGTTCAGCATTTTTTACAATCATACTCACACCCATACCCCCACCGATACAAAGTGAAGCTAAACCATATTTACTTTCTCTCTCTTTCATCAAGTGAAGCAACGTCACTAAGACCCGATTGCCACTAGCTCCAATTGGATGACCTAAAGCGATCGCTCCACCGTTTATATTTGTTTTCTCATAAATTTCGGCTGCTGCACACCCTGTCTTTTTAGCAAGGTCTTCAATTACTCCGATACTTTGTGAAGCAAAAGCTTCGTTTAACTCAAGTACATCAATCTCTTCCTTATTAATAGAGGTAAATATCTTGATGTACTTTTCAGCATCGTCATCGCTCACATTGAGCCAGAACTGGTAGAACTTGTAGGGCGATGTACGTTGAGGGTCAAGCCAGATG
>CAYROB010000041.1:0-4593 GCA_964425775.1 uncultured Carnobacteriaceae bacterium | reverse complement strand
AACTCGAGTACATCAATCTCTTCTAAACTCAGACCTGTTTGTTTAAGTACATTTTCAATCGACTGAACAGGTCCCATTCCCATAATTGAGGGATCTATTCCTGATTGACCAATTCCTATGACTTCTGCTAAAGGCTCTAAGTTATTCTTTCGCAAGTAAGCTTCACTCACCAGTAAAGTGGCACTAGCCCCGTCATTAATTCCCGATGCATTTCCTGCTGTAACTGATCCATCTTTTTTAAAGACAGGTCTTAATTTTGCTAGCTTTTCCAAGTTTGTTGAGCGATTAATAAATTCATCGGCATCAACGACAATTTCACCGGCTCTTGTTTGAATCGTTAACGGCACAATTTCTTCTTTAAATTGACCACTATCTTGCGCTTGAATGGCTTTTTGTTGTGAGCTATAAGCAAACTGATCTTGGGCTTCTCTCGTAATCCCATATTTTTCTGCTATGTTTTCAGCCGTAACACCCATATGTTCGCCACTAAAAGCATCAGTCAATCCATCTTTGAGCATGTGGTCTTCAACTTCAAAGCTTCCCATTTTAATACCCGTTCTTACTTTGGCTGGCATTAAATGTGGGGCCTGACTCATCGACTCCACACCACCGGCTAAAACGACCTGACTCATCCCCGATAGAATAGACAGGTAAGCATTCATTACCGACTTCAAACCGCTCCCACAGACCATATTTACCCCTGATGCAGGTATGCTCGTTGGTATACCGGCCTCAATCGAGATTTGGCGTGCAACACCTTGCCCTTGACCGGCCGGTAGTGCATTCCCAAAGATAACTTCTTCGACTTCTGCTGCCGAAATACCAGCCTGTTTAAATAAAGCTTTGGAGACTTCAGCGCCCATTCTAGAAGCGGAAACAGTTGACAAACCACCTTGAAACGATCCAATTGCTGTTCTTTTCGCAGCAACAATAAACACTCTATTCACGATGACATCATCCTATTCTGCAAGTTCACTTGCCTTTTTATATTGGCGCTTATGTTCCTTAACTCCTGTAAAAACAACATCTTCTTTAGATGCATGCTCCATTTTCAAATCTATATTTCCATTCGCATCAACTGTTGTTGTTGCTGTAAGCACTTCTTCATATTCTTCAACGGTTAATTGCTTACGTGTTTCCAACAACTCTTCATGTGCTTGTTTTAATAATGAATCTTGATAACCTTCTTGCAATTCGCCTACAAAAAATTCTCCAACTGAACCTGAACCGTAACTAAAGAGTCCGATACGCGAACCCGCTTCGAACTTTTCTGCCTGTTCAAGTAAAGAAATTAAGCTTAAGTAGAGCGAACCTGTATAAACATTCCCCACAACATTACTATAAACAATTGCTGATTCATAATAAGCTGTAAATCGTTCGGCTGTTTCCTGATCCATTTCCTCTGCTAATGATTCCAAGGCTTTGCGGCCCATCTTCGTGTAAGGAACATGAAAGAGCATCGCTTCTAAGTCAGAAAAACTAGCCTGCTGCTGTTCCTTATAGTGAGTCCATGAAGCCATCAGTGTATCTAAGTAGGCATTCACTGAATATTTCCCATCAACAAAGGGTACATTTGAATAAGTTGGACGCCAGAAATCATCAATATCTTCAGTATACACGCCACTTTCTTTTTCAATGGCTAAGATACTTGGATTCGCTGTGATTAACATCGCAACTGCACCAGCCCCTTGTGTTGGTTCGCCGGTAGTATTCAATCCATATTTGGCAATATCACTTGCCAAGATTAATACCTTACTATCTGGTCGCAAGGCGATATGGCCCATTGCAAACTGAATTGCTGCGGTTCCACTATAACAAGCCTGTTTCAACTCGACTGATCGAGCATTCGGTTGAATCCCTACTAATTTATGAACCCAGGTTGCTGCGGACTTTGAAAAATCCACACCGGTTTCTGTTGCAAAAAGGATTAAATCTACTTCAGCTTTTTCTTCTTTAGTTAATAATTTATTTGCGGCATTCGCTGCCATTGCAACAATATCATAATTTGGCGAGGCAACACTCATTTTGCTTTGACCAATTCCAATTAAAAATTTATTTGGATCAACATCACGTGCTTCCGCCAACTCGACCATATCTACATATGTTGGTGGCGTAAAAAATGTGATTTTCTCAATTCCAATTTTCATTTATACATTCTCTCCCTAAACTATCATTCTATATTTAAAGCTTAGCTAATTCATCTAATTAAATTCTGATTATTTCCCTATCTACAATTGTAAAGCAAAATAATTAAGATTTCCTAAAATTCGCATTATTAATAAAATATTCCCTTTCAACTAAGCGTTTCCAAAAGTTCTAACCATTACTTTTGTACATTAAAGCTCTTTCATTTATACTAAAGGCAGAAGAAAGTTACAGACTAAAAAAAACAGGAGTGATTTATATGAGTTCATCATTTTCATCATTTGTTAAAGGTGCCTTAGTCGGTCTGGGTGTAGGTTTTCTTGTCGCGCCAAAAAGTGGTCAAGAAACAAGAAATGAAATCACGAATAAAATAGAAGATTTAAAAGACCAAGGAATGGAATTGGCAGATTTAGCCGTTGAAAAAGGTACTGAAGTCACACATACTGGAAAAGATGCTGCACAAGAAGTACGTAGTTCTTTAGTCGAATCATCTAAGAAACTTCGTGCTACACTGAGTGAAACAAGTAAAGAAATTCAGCAGACAACCGAAGAATTTATGGATGAAATTGGTGATGACTTTACTATTGTTGCTGATGATATGAAACTAGCAGCCGAAGATTTCGCTGGTCAAATAGATGCATTGAAAGAAGATGTTGCTGAAGAAGCATCGGCTGTTAAAGAAGACGTCGAAGAAGAGACAGAAGAACTTATTGAAGAGACAAAAGATGAATTAAATAACTAAAAATAAAAAGTCCAAAGATTAGAAAACACTCTAATCTTTGGACTTTTTTGATTTCAAGTTAAATTAGTAGTTATTTACTTTCTCCGTAGAGACAGCGTAGAAGTAGCCTGCACCAGAAATTAGACCAGAAAATATTAAAAAGATTGGCCCGTATAAAGGATTAGAAAATAGACCACCTACTAGAATAATAAACGAACCGAATATTCCAAGAACTGGGGCAATTAACCCTAAAAATTTACTTTCGATTACCCCATCTTTATAGAGTTGTATCACCTTTACATATAAGAAAGTGTAAGCAAAGTAACTAAAGACAATTGCTATTTCACTAACATCTCCACCCCTTAACAAGTCCCACTTTTGAGTGATGTAATGAATGACTAACCATGAAAAAGTAATGACATAGGCAAGGAGTGCAGAATAAGGCGATAATTCTTTCTTAGGATTAATTCGAGCAATTTTCTCACTTTCTGGAACCATATTCTTACTTGCGAGAATTTGCGGTAAACGAACGTAACCTAACGTTATGCCATTCACTACCCCCAAGATAGCCAGTAATACAAAGACCAATAAAACACTTTCACCTAATTGGCCAAAGATTGAGTTTCCTACTTGGCTAATTGCTTGATCACCTGCTGACAAGATAAACTCTGTTCCGACAATCGCAATCATTCCAAAGTAAAAAGCTAAGTAAAGAACTAAAACAACCAATGGGCCCACTGTTAAAGCTAGAGGCATATTTCGTTTGTGATTTTTCACTTCTTGCGTAATATTCGTTGAAATAATCCAGCCATCAAAAGAAAAAGCAATCGGAGCTAAGGCAGCTAACCAAGACCAGCCAACCGAACTTTGTTCAACAACTTCTACACCAGTAGCTAGTTCAGGTAAGGGTTGATTCCAAAACAAGCCAAGTAGTGCGATACTAATTAAAGGAACCATTTTAGCAATAGTTGTTATATTCTGAAATCTTCCTCCATTTTTATAGGATAAATAATTTAGGATAAAGAAAAAACTCATATATATAAAACCAAGCAATGTTTGTAATTCCAATGAACCTGCCACACCAAATAAAGATAATGTATAAATACCAGAAACCCAACTTACGACTGCAGTAATCGTTGGAAAATAAACAAATAGTTGGAACCAACCAAAAGCAGTAGCTGCTTTTGATGAGATAAACTCTTCGTAATAAGAAATAACTCCTTTATTATTTTTAGCTCGACTAGCCAATTGTGATAAAGTAATACTTCCAAAAATGACACATAAAGCCCCAATTACGAAGACTAAAGCACCTAACCAAACTTGACCACCTGTTTCAATTAAAATATCATCAACTTTAAAAAATATACCCGATCCGATGGTAATACCCACAATCATGGAAATGGCAGTCCCCAAACCGTAATGTTCTTTTACTTTCACAATTACGCCCCTTTACTTTATTTTGCTGTAAATATAATCTCAGAGTATAACAAACATTCTCTCACATACAAAACAATTTCTCAGAGTATTCTAATAAAAAAAGTACCAGCAAGTGTTTTCTACTCACTGGTACTTTTTTAATTCTAATGCATGTTACTCGATTGTATCGTATGAACCTTGTTCAACATAGACACTTAAAATGGCAATGTCTGCTGGGTTCACACCACTGACACGACTTGCTTGAGCAATCGTTTCTGGTTGAATCAAGCTCAAACGGTCAACGGCTTCTG
>CAYROB010000040.1:0-8722 GCA_964425775.1 uncultured Carnobacteriaceae bacterium | reverse complement strand
ACAATTTCATTATATCAAAAATAAAGTAAATTGCGACCTATTTCTCATCTTTTACCAAAGTTTGTTCATAGATGAGCTTATTTTCATTTTTACTTAACCATTTATTTACTTTTCATAAGCTAATGCACTTGCAATAAAGGCTTTAAATAATGGGTGTGATCGATCTGGTCGTGAAACAAATTCTGGGTGATATTGGCAAGCTACAAAAAACGGATGGTTTGCTATTTCAATTGCTTCAACTAATCGTCCATCGGCTGAAAGCCCTGAAAGAACAAGTCCATTCTCTTCTAACAGTTCAAAGTACTCTTGGTTTACTTCATAACGGTTTCTATGACGTTCTTCAACAACTTCTTTTCCACCATAGGCTTCAGCAACTTTTGATCCCGCTGCTAAATGGACTGGGAATAATCCTAGGCGCATTGTTCCACCCAAGTCTTGCACACCTCTCTGATCAGGATGCAAGTCAACAATCTTATGATCTAAGGTATCAGAATGTTCAGTCGAGCCTGCATTCTCTAGTCCAATAACATTTCGTGCATATTCAACAGCTGCCAATTGCATACCAAGACCAATTCCAAAGAATGGTATATTGTTTTCACGTGCATATTGGATGGCATCGATTTTTCCATCAATTCCCCGTGTTCCAAATCCACTTGGAACAAGAATTCCAGAAACATCGCTTAACACTTCGGCTAATTCTTCTTTACTTGTTTTCTCTGAATCGACCCAGATAATTTCAACATCTGCATCCAATGCAAAACCAGCATGTTTCAAAGATTCATTTGCTGAAAGGTAGGCATCTTGTAATTCTACATATTTCCCAACCAAAGCAACCTTAACTGTTTTTTGTAGGTTTAAAATTCGGTCAACCATTTCTTTCCACTCTGTCATATCGGCTTCTGGAACATCCAAACCTAATTTATCAACAACTATTTGGTCTAAATTCTGTGCACGTAAATTTAGTGGAATAGAATATAATGTTTCAACATCAACGGATTGGATTACAGAATCGAGCTCAACGTCTGTAAAGCTGGCAATCTTCTGGCGTGTTCCCTCATCAAGTGGCATTTCTGTCCGCGTAATTAAAATATTTGGTTGAATTCCTAATCCACGAAGTTCTTTGACACTATGTTGAGTTGGCTTTGTTTTCGTTTCACCAGCTGCTTTTAAGTATGGAACCAGTGTTGTATGAATATACAATACATTTTCTGCCCCTACTTCACTTTTCATTTGACGAATCGCTTCTAAAAATGGTAATGATTCGATATCTCCAACTGTTCCACCCACTTCAGTGATGATAATATCTGAATCAGTTGTTTCTGCAGCGCGCATGATGCGGTCTTTTATTTCATCCGTGATATGTGGAATAACCTGAACAGTCGCACCTAGATAATCTCCACGTCTTTCTTTATTGATAACTTCTGAATAGACCTTTCCAGTTGTTACATCTGAATATTGGTTTAAACTAACATCCGCAAATCTTTCATAATGCCCTAAGTCTAAGTCAGCCTCCGACCCATCATCTGTTACATAAACCTCTCCATGCTGATAAGGGCTCATTGTGCCTGGATCAACATTTAAATAAGGATCAAATTTTTGAAGGGTGACCTTTAACCCTCGATTTTTCAATAAGCGTCCTAGTGAAGATGCTGCGATACCTTTACCTATGGCTGAGACTACTCCACCGGTGAAAAAGATGTACTTTGTCATTAAAAATCCCCCTAAAATAATTTTATTCCATATATTTTTTATTTAAAAATAAGAAGCTCCCTATTCCACAAGCTTTTGACAGAATAGGGAGCCTTTTAAAATTCGATTGTGCTTTGAATATTCGTTCTTAAAATAGATCTAATGCCCAATAAATATATTAACTATCTTTTCTTGAATCGTCAAGTGTTAGCCGTATCTTTTTTTGCTAATCTAAATTAAAGATCGTCGTCGTCTTCTTCGTCTTCAACGTCTAACAAGTCTTCATCATCAACTACCAATTCACTTAGTTCATCTTCATCAATTTCATCCGTTCCAAGTTCGTCTAAGTTGTCTTGGTACTCATCTAAACTATCTGGATCGTCTTCGTCATCTGTTGATTCAATTACTAACTCTTCTTCTTCTTCAAACTCTTCTTTGAATTCTTCCACAAGAGAAACGTCTTGATATTCGTCGAATCCATCTGGACTGATGTGCGGCACAACATCCGCTTCATCGTTTTCATGTGTTAATACTTCATCAATTGAATCTACTGGATACCAAGTACGTAAACCCCATGTGTTTTCTCCTAAAGAAATAAACTCGCCGTCTACGTTCATGTCTGTGTAAAATTGTGGCATACGTCTTTTCTTTTCAGCTTCCGTTATTCCAATAAAATCAGAAACTAATTCGATAATGTCGTGGAAGTCCATAACTTCCTCTTTTTGTTCAAGTACTGCTTTAGCTACACGTATCATTGATATTTCAGAAGTTTTTTCGCCTTCAAATTGTTTAAATTTCAATTTTTTCACCCTTTATTCAATCCTATGATCTAATCATCTCTAACTTATCAATTTTATACTATTAAGTCGTAAAACGCAAACGTATTTGATAACTACCTAGTGTTGAATCTCCAGTGTAAATTGCATAATCAATCTCGATATCTCCAGCAAAAGGAGTGTCCTGATAACTCAGATCGATTCGATTTGTTTTTACACGTAATTTCATTAGTCCTGCTGGTGTATAATAATTTGTATAAGTGTGTTCTTCTTCATTAAATTCCAAACGTGTTTTGTTGTCAGTATGCCGTGTGATATTCACATTTCCTTCTGGTGAAATCTTAATAAGTGTCGGTACTGTAGTCTTTCCGTTCGTTTCTTCAAAGCGCAGATAATAATTGCCGTTCATCAAAACAAGGCGCCCTATCTCATCAAATGAATTTTTAAAAACTTGCTCTTCTTGATGAATTATGGTTTCTAAAATAATTCGCGCTTCCACACCTTGACTCAGTCGGTCTTTTCTCATTCAGCCTTTCTCCTTTCAAAATCATCTTCTCCTCTATTTTAGCATAAACTCCTTATATATTAAGCCTAATTTGTCTTACAATAGGATTTTATACTAAATTTTGATATAATAATGCCAGATTCAAACAGGAGCGAACAATTACTATGAAAAATAAACAATCTTTTTTTAATTCAGGTTCTTTTTACGTATATGATTCCAATAAAATGCCTTATGATCCATCTGACCATGCATCACATTTTGCTTTAACCGATGCATTGATTCAGTATGCAGCTAACCACCACCAACCCATCATTCATTTTTGGCAAACCTCTCCCCTCGTTATTTTAGGGATGATGGATACTAAGATTGGAAATTTCAAGCAAGCTGTCCAGTTATTTGATAAATATAATCATGACTCTATTATTAGAAACTCAGGCGGATTAGCTGTTGTTAGTGATCCTGGTGTCTTGAATGTCTCACTAATTTATCCAGCCGCAAAAGATCAGCGCATCTCGATTGATCAGGGCTATGAATTCATGTTGGATTTTATTCGTCAAACTCTTTATCCAGCTTTTCCTGATAAAAAAATTGAGGCTTTTGAAATCAAACATTCTTATTGTTTTGGTGATTATGACTTGAGCATTGATGGGCAAAAAATTGCGGGGATCTCGCAGCGTCGCATCAAAGATGGTGTTGCTATTATGATATATATCAGTATTAATGGCGACCAAAATAAACGTGCTGAAATGCTAAAAGAATTCTATTCTGTTGGTTTGGATGGATCGGAACCAAATGGTCGCTATCCATTGATTAAGCCAAAAGTTATGACAACCTTAGCTGATACCTACCAAAGTTACTTGTCGGTAGATAAGGTCAAAGAAATGATGCTTGGTCACTTTAATTGGTCTGAAGGAAAGTTCGATGTTGAAGTTGATGATTCTTTTAATGAAGCACTAGAGAAAATGTATAAAAGAAATAAACGATTTCTAGGTGCAGACTTTATTTAAACTGTTTTAATAGGAGGCTATACTTTGTGTATGCTAAAAAATTTGAAAAGCAAGATCGGTTAGAGAATGAAATTGTTTTTAAAGATCCAATTCACGACTATATTCATGTACGGCATCAGATTATTCTAGATTTAATTGATAGTAAGGAATTTCAGCGGCTACGAAGAATCAAGCAGTTGGGAACAGCCCAATATACCTTTCACGGTGCTGAACACTCTCGCTTTTCGCATTCTTTAGGTGTTTATGAATTAACTCGAAAGATTTGTGACCGCTTTTTAAGAAATTATCCAGCTGACTGGGACGATTCGGAGCGCTTAGTTACTTTAACCGCAGCTTTACTCCATGATATCGGTCATGGTCCCTTTTCGCATACTTTCGAAAAGATTTTTGACACAGATCACGAGCAATTTACAATTGATATTATTTTAGACGAACAAACTGAAGTAAATCAAATCTTGCGCCGCGTTTCTCCAGACTTTCCAACTCAGGTAGCCAGTGTGATTACAAAAGAATATCCAAATCCGCAAGTGGTTCAATTAATTTCTAGTCAGATTGATGCCGATCGAATGGATTATTTACAAAGAGATGCTTATTTTACAGGTGTCACTTATGGCATGTTTGATTTATCTCGTATTTTACGGGTCATTCGTCCCTATAAAGATGGAATTGCTTTTCAACAACAAGGAATGCATGCAGTAGAAGATTACATTGTTAGCCGTTACCAAATGTACATGCAAGTCTACTTTCATCCCGTTTCACGCGGAATGGAAGTCACTTTAGACCGGTTACTTACACGTGCGCGTGATTTATTCAACGAACATAAACTGTATCCAGCTGTTCCTATTTTAGAAGCTTTTTTTAAGGATAATTACACAGTTTCTGATTATTTAAAATTGGATGATAATATTTTAGTAGCAATCATTTCTTCGTGGGTGGATAGTGATGATCGCTATTTAAGTGAATTGGCTGCCATGTTTTTAAACCGAAAACCTTTAAAGTCTGTTGAATTTGATCGAACAAAAGACTTGGATACAGTTGAACATTTAAGAAATTTAGTCAGTCAATATTATTATGACAAAAAATATTTCACTATGGAAAACCGTAGCTCAGATATTTCTTATGATTATTCTTTAAAGGAAAAGGCACCCATCTCACTAATTTCCCCCGACGGAACAATTGTTGACTTAAGTGAAGCGAGCCCTATTGTTCGAACTTTGAGTGACAACCTACATGGGAATGACCGCTTGTATGTGCCACGGGAACTGTTAAGAAGTAGCCCACCAAAACAACAAAATCTCGAAGTTTTTGAGGATATTTATGCTGAATTTCAAAGCTATATTAAAAATGGAAAAGTGATACGCAATTAATCGATAACTGTTTAATGAATAACCACCTATCATTAATCTGTAGACAATTCTTGTTTTATTTTGTATGATAATTATGAAGATTGGAGGTATTTATATGAAGTTACTTGATCAATTAGCTTTAACTATTATGATTTTAGCTGGTATCCACTTATTTCTATTCGGAGTGTTGGATATTAATGCAGTTGAACTTGTGTTTGGCTCGGTGGATAGTCTTGGTTCGCAAATTGTCCACGGAGTTATTGGCGTAAGTGCACTATGGTGTACGAAATATTATGGATATTCTCCCAAAGGCGGTTCGCGCCTCAAAGGTAGATAAAATTAAAACGACTTTCCTCTAGCCGGTACTAATGGGCTTAAGTGAAAGTCGTTTTTTATTTAGTCAAATACTTTTGCTTTTACTGCTCCTAAAAGAGTCTCTGCAGTTCCTATGTTTGTTGCAAGCGGAATTTCATAGACATCACAAAGTCTCAGTAGTGCTGAAATATCTGGTTCATGCGGCTGTGGTGTTAATGGATCGCGGATGAAAATAACTAAATCGATCTTCTGCTCAGATACAAAGGCACCAATTTGTTGGTCTCCACCCAGGGGACCTGATTTAAAACGGTGGATATCTAATCCAGTTGCTTCTGCTATTCGCTGCCCCGTTGTTCCTGTTGCGTATAAACTGTGCTTCTCAAGCGTCTCCTTATATCTATGAGCTAACTCAACGATTTCATCTTTTTTCTTATCATGCGCAATTAAAGCAATATTCACAATAACACTCTCCTAGTTCATATTTTTACTTCTCCAAGCTACTTTTTCTCTTTATTCTCATTTAATTTTAGCATACCTGTTCAACTAAAACTATTATACACATAGTGATAATTTACCAGAATCCGTCTTCCGAATCGTAAGCTTTACGATCCACTTTAATAAAGCAGCTTTTGTTGATTGAGGGTAAGCTTTAGTTTATAATGATTGTAAATAAGGTTATGAGAGGGGTTTTGTTATTTTGAGCACATACATTGATTGGGTTAAGAGAAATGTTGAAATGACATTGACAATTATTAGTGGAATTTTAATTATTATTGGATTTATTTTAATGAATCAGGGAAGCGAATTGGATGTACCAACATTCATTATTGCATTTATCATAGGAGGGTATCATTCTTTCCTAAGTGCCTATAATGATTTGTTTAGGGAAAAGAAATTGACGGTGGATATTTTAATGATTCTAGCTGCAATTGGCGCGAGCATTATCGGCTACTGGATGGAAGGTGCACTACTCATCTTTATTTTCTCATTAGCTGAATCGTTAGAAGCGATGAGTTTAGCTAAAACATCCGAGGCAATTACTGAGTTAATGAAAGTAACACCCGATATTGCTAGAAAATATGATAGCGACGGTTCAATCGTTGAAGTTGATACAATTGATTTAAAAGTTGGCGACCGCTTACAAGTACGTAAAGGTGAATCGGTGCCAATTGATGGAACGTTAGACTCTGATGCAGCTGTTATTAATGAATCGGCTGTTACTGGTGAACCTTTAGCAGTTGTTAAGCATCCTGGCGATGAAATAATTGGTGGGACCATTAACGAAGAAGCAGCTTTCGACATGACTGTAACGGTTGAAGACAAAGACACTTTATTTTCTAAGATTATCCGCATGGTTGAGGAAGCACAAGATTCTCCTTCGAAGGCAGATAGCAAAATTCAGCAAATTGAAGATACCTATGTAAAAATCGTTTTATTAGCTGTTCCACTTTTTATTATTGCGATGCCTTTACTATTGAGTTGGTCTTGGGAAGAATCCTTCTATCGAGGAATGGTACTACTGACCGTTGCTTCGCCATGTGCGTTAGTCGCAAGTGTTGCTCCGGCAAACTTATCCACCATCAGTAGGTCCGCTAAAAATGGTATTTTGTTTAAGGGTGGCGATGTCATTGATCGCACAACAGCTGTTAAGGCCGTTATTTTTGATAAGACCGGAACCTTAACCGAAGGAAAACCAGAAATCGTTGGTAGCACCTATCATGATGATTCTCAAAAAGATCTAATTAATCAATTAGTTGTCTCTGCTGAAGCTAGTTCAACACATCCAATTGCGACTGCTTTTTTGAAAGCTTTTCCTGAAGTTGAGAGAGTTGAACTCGATAATTTACAAGATATTACTGGTAAGGGATTTGAATTTGAATACGAAAGTGCTACTTGGCGTGTAGGGAATCGTACATTTGCTTTAGAAGAAGAAACGCAAATCGCGATTACTGCCGAAGAAAACAAAGACATCCTACAGAAAGAAGCGGAAGGAAAAACAGTAATCTTTGTAAGTAAGAATGGTGTCTTCCAAGCTTCTTATTCTCTGGCTGACCAATTAAAAGCAAATGCCAAAGAAACTATTGATCTTCTACATGAGATGAACATTAAAACAATCATGTTAACAGGTGATGAAGAACGAACCGCCAATCATATTGCGAATGAAATCGGTATTGATGATGTCCGTGCAAACTTATTGCCACAAGACAAAGCGTCTATTATCAAAGAATTCCAAGATATTTATGGAAGTGTGGCAATGGTTGGCGACGGAATTAACGATGCACCAGCACTTGCCACAGCTGATGTTGGTTTTGCTTTAGGGAGCGGAACGGACGTTGCGATGGAAACAGCTGATGTTGTCTTACTTCAAGATGACTTGCTACAGATCCCATTCTCATTAGGCATCTCAAACAAAACAGGTAATATTGTTATGCAAAACATCGTGTTTTCAATTACAGTCATTGTTTTACTCATTATCTCTAACCTTTTCCAAGTCATTGACTTGCCGCTTGGTGTAATTGGTCATGAAGGAAGTACCATTTTAGTTATCTTAAACAGTTTGAGACTTTTACGATACAGAAATAAATAGAATAGATTTTAATAAATAACCCATGGGCGATAGATTAGCCTATGGGTTTTATTTTTATTACAGTTTATCTGAGACAGCGTCTACACTGTTAATGCGGCGGCATCTATGATATAATTTAAAACAAATGATAACTTTAAAAATTAGAAGAGGTAGGTAAAAACCTATGATAGATCAACTTAAAACAATCACCGAACGTATCGACGATTTAGAAACAAAAACTTACACAAAAAATGATTTAGGTATGACTTTTGATAATGGGACATATACATTCAAAGTGTGGTCTCCACATGCTAAAATGGTTCATTTAAACATTTATGAAACTGGTGATATTGATGATGATAGCCTAATCATCCAAATGCCAATGGTTTTAGAAGACAATGTCTGGACAAAATCAATTGAAGAAGACATGGATGGCCTGTTCTACACCTATCAATTTAATCATATTGACTATAAAACTGAGGCTCCTGACTTGTACTCGAGAGCTGTTGGGTTGAATG
>CAYROB010000039.1:0-8732 GCA_964425775.1 uncultured Carnobacteriaceae bacterium | reverse complement strand
TGGCTAGTCTCCTACTCGATTATTCAAAATTGAAAAAACCATGCTTTTTTCGCTAATTAATTGGGTTCTGTGATATACTATTGATATTAAATGAATGAGAGTGGTGTAGTATGATCAACGAGTTACAGAATTTTGATTGGACAACTTTGTGGTCCTGGGTGACGGTAATCAATGCGATTGATATTTTGATTGTCTCTTTTTTCATCTACCAAATAATGCGTATTTCGCAGGGGACCCGATCAACGGAACTGTTAAAAGGAATTCTTGTGATTATCACAATTAAATTTATGAGTTCTTTTTTCCAATTACACACAACAGAATATATTGTCGACTTTATTATTCAATGGTCAGCGATTGCGTTAATTGTTATCTTCCAACCAGAGTTACGGCGTGGTTTACAGCATATCGGACGCGGCAGTTTGTTTTCTATCCGGAAGAAGTCGGATCCGGTTGAATTTATGGTTGAAGAGCTGGCAGAGGCTGTGAATTATATGAGTCGCCGGCATATTGGCGCCTTGATTTCTATTGAAAAAGAAGCACCTTTGACCGGTTATATTAAAACAGGTATCCCTTTAGATGCGAAAATATCGACAGAAATTATTATTAATGCCTTTATCCCAAATACGCCTTTACATGATGGCGCGATGATTATTGAGAATTTCCGCATTGCTTCCGCGGCGAGTTATTTACCATTATCTGAAAGTCCAGCGATTCCAAAGAAATATGGAACACGTCACCGTGCAGCAATCGGCTTATCAGAGGAAACAGATGCGATTACGATTGTTGTCTCAGAAGAAACAGGAGCCATCAGTATCGCACATCGTAGTAACTTGATTCCAGAAATGAAAGTGGAAGAAATGGCTACTTACTTAAATCAAGAATTAAAAGTAGAAGATAAAAATAAAGATAAATCAAAAATTCAAATCTATTTTAACGAAGTGATTGAAATGATTCGAAAGGCTGTGACAAATAAATGAAATTTAATTTTGACAGTCCCTTAACCAAAAAAATTGCTTCAGTCTTTATTGCCTTTGTCTTATTTGCCTTCGTAAATTACGAAAATCAGGCACGTTTTCAATCTAGTGCACCGACAGATGGTGCCAGTATAACGAGTTCAGAGATTATTTCAAATTTACCAATCGAAGTAAATATTGATACAGAACGTTATTTTGTGTCAGGAATTCCAGATGCGGCAACTTTACGTATTGAAGGACCACAAGCGATATTGTTTCAGACAGTAGCGACGCAGAACTTTACCATTGCAACGCCCGATTTAAACAACCTTGGTGTCGGTAGTCACAGCGTTGAATTAATTACGAAAGGGTTATCGAGTGATATTAAATCAAGCGTGAGCCCTGGTATGGTCAATCTGACAATCGAAGAAAAAGAAGTAAAAGAATACGATGTCAAAATTGAAATCGAGGAAGAGTTAAATTTAGCGACAGGCTATGAAATAATTGAACCAAGCTTGTCCCAAGAGACGGTAACGATTTCAGGTGCAGCTTCGACAATGGAAAGAATTGACCAAGTCATTGTTGAACTGTCCTCAGAAGAGCTTGAGATTAAAGCAGATATCCTCAGTTCAGCGCAAGTCTTAGTCTATGATGCCGATGGGGAGTTACTGGATGTCAATGTCGCGCCACAAAGAGTAGAAATATTGGCACCCGTTGTCCGCACTCAAAAAGAGTTGCCACTTGTGATAGAAGAAGGTACAGGAAAAGCAATCGGCTATACTTATGAATTGTCACTTGGTCCAGATGAAGCCTCTTCAATCCTTGTGCGCGGCGAACCGGAAGCGATTGCTGAAATATCTAATTTTGTAATTACAGTCAATTTTGATAACTTAACGGAATCATCCTTGGTAAAAATACCAATAGGCAAATTGCCAGAAGGTATTGAAGAGGCTGGTCGAGAAGAAGTAGAAGTGTTAATCGAAGTCACAAAAGATAAGCCAAATGGCGAATAAATCGATTAAGCTTTTTAAAAAGGAGAAAAAATTAATGATTAAATTTGGTACAGATGGTATTCGGGGCGTTGCAAATAGTGAACTAACCCCAGAACTTGCATTTAAATTGGGACGTTATGGGGGCCATGTTTTAGCCCAGCACACGGAAGAAGACCGGCCGAAGGTTTTAGTTGGTCGTGATACGCGAATTAGTGGGCGGATGCTTGAATATTCGTTAATTGCAGGCTTACTATCGATTGGTGCAGAAGTCTTGCGCTTGGGCGTTATTTCAACGCCAGCCGTAGCTTATTTAACACGTCAACAAAACGCGACAGCAGGAATTATGATCTCAGCATCCCATAATCCAGCAGAAGATAATGGGATCAAGTTCTTTGGAGCGGATGGTTTTAAATTAGATGACGATCAAGAAGCAGAAATCGAGGACTTAATTAATGGAGAAGTCGATGAGTTACCACGTCCAAGTGCTGAAGGATTAGGTCATTCAGAGGAATACAAAGAAAGTATTTTAAAATATATTCAGTATTTAAATCAAACAATTACAGGCGATCTTTCCGGTATGCGTGTCGTTTTGGATGCTGCTCATGGTGCAACAAGTCCAATTGTTAACCGCTTGTTTGCGGATTTAGAAACAGATTTCCATGTGATTGGCGATTCACCAAATGGACTTAACATTAATGATGAGGTTGGTAGTACGCATCCTGAAGCATTAGCAGAAGCCGTTCTTGAAAAAGAGGCAGATCTTGGCTTAGCTTTTGATGGAGATGGGGATCGGGTCATTGCGGTTGATGAAAAAGGAAATATTGTTGATGGCGATTTGATGCTTTATATTTGTGGAAAGTATCTAAATGACCGTGGACAATTAAAGAACTCAACGATTGTTTCAACCGTTATGTCAAATATTGGTTTTTATCAGGCACTCGATGAAATCGAGATTAAATCGGTGAAAACGAGCGTTGGAGACCGTCACGTGATGAAAGCTATGCGTGAAAATGGCTACAACTTAGGTGGAGAGCAATCCGGTCATTTAATTTTCTTAGATCATTCGACCTCGGGTGATGGCTTGCTAGCGGGAATTCAGTTGATGAAGATTATGAAAGAAACAGGGAAAACTTTATCCGAATTAGCTGCGGAAGTAACAATTTATCCACAGCGTTTAACGAATGTGTATGTCAGTGATAAAGAAGCAGTCATGGAGCATCCGGCGGTCATTCAAGTGATGGAAGAAGTGGAAGCAGAAATGGCTGGTGCGGGTCGTATTTTATTACGCGCTAGCGGAACAGAGCCATTGTTCCGTGTGATGTGTGAGGCAGAGACACAGGAACAATGTGATGCCTATTGTGAGCGAATCGCTGATGTGATCCGCACGGAGTTTCCAGTAAGTGAAGAGTAATTTTGGAGAGAAATTAGAAAGGGATCATACTAAATGAACTTTATTACAAAGGAAAAATTGTATTCATCAAGAGATATCAAAGAGGAAGCAAAGGCGCAGTTGCGTGGAAATTGGAAAGAAGTGATTCTCTTATCCTTAATTCCAACACTTTTTACGATCTTCTTTATCCGTGATGCAAATCAGAATGTTGACGATATAAGCGTTAGCTTAGATTTGATAAATATTGCGATGCGGATTGTTCAAAGTTTCTTGGCAACAAGTGTGACCTTTACCATTTTAGATTTTATTCGAAATCGGGAGCCGATTGAACCTTTAAGAGGTGTGGTTCAAGCATTCCAGGGAAAGTATTTTGTTAATCTACTGCTTTTAAAGGTTTTAAAGAGTATATACACTTTTTTATGGACGTTGCTTTTAATCATTCCAGGAATTGTGAAGAGTTATGGCTATTCACAAGCGGAAAGAATCTTTAAAGATAAAGTGGACCAAGAAGGTATTGTACCAAGTCCAAGTGAGTGTTTGAGAGAAAGCCAGCAATTAATGTATGGTCACAAACTTGATTTATTTACGTTGGATTTGAGTTTTTTAGGATGGGTTTTTGCCTCAATCATAAGTTTAGGCATTGGATTTATCTGGCTAACACCGTATACGGAAGTCAGTCAGGCCGTCTTTTATCAAAATCTATTCGAAAAAGAAGAACCAGTTTTTACGGATTCAGTGGAGACTGTGGAAGAAGTAGGGCAAGATCCAGATGATTTTAGTGACTTTGGGGATTTTTAAGCAAAAAAAAGCGTGGCTTGTAAAAGTCCACGCTTTCTTTATAGGAATTGTGTAAAGGTTTTAATCGTTGTTGCGGCCACCAAATAATAGGAAGAGACGCGCAACGTTTAAGAATGAGGCGATTGCTGCGGCAACATAGGTTAAGGCTGCGGCACGTAATACTCTACGGGCACCCTCTAATTCTTCGCCTTGCAGAATCTGCTCAGCTTCCAAGATTGATAGTGCGCGGTTTGATGCATTAAATTCAACCGGCAGCGTAACAATTTGGAATAAAAAGGTCGTTGCGAATAAAATGAGGCCGATATTAATCAATAATTGACCAGAGCCAGCACCAAATAATAAACCAAGCATTAAGATTGGGAAAGCAGCGGTTTGGCCAATATTTGTGACTGGGACCAAGGCACTTCTGAGTCGTAAATAGAGATAATTATCGCGGTCTTGCAGAGCATGCCCTGCCTCGTGTGCTGCAACACCAATGGCAGCAACCGAATGCGATTTATTGGTCGCGTCCGATAAGCGCAAAGTTTTATCTCTTGGATCATAGTGATCGGTTAGGTTTCCACGAATATGTTCAATTTTAACATTTTCGAGATTCGCATAATCTAGAATATAGCGCGTGATTTCTGATGCATCATAACCGAGTTTTGAATTCACCTGACTGTACTTTCTAAAAGTGGATTGCACATAACTTGATGCGAGGCCTGAAATAGCCAAGCCGATGAGTACTAAAATATAAGTTGGGTCATAATAAAATGGGAAAAACATGTAAAATACCTCCTTATGGGTAATTAGATTTGTTAGTTTTTTTCTTCTTTAACTAATTATAGTATAGCAATAAGGAGATTAAATGTCATAACTATGAAGATAATGTAAGGAAAACAGATGAATCAGACTGATTTATTTTAAAGGAGCAAACAAGAATGATTGAAAAAAACGATACACTTTTATTTATTGGCGATAGCATTACTGATGTTGGGCGTAATCGGACAGAAGGATTGGATTTGGGTGCAGGTTTTCCAAGTCTGTTAGCGGCGCAATTAGCTGAAAGTTACCCGGATTATGACCTAAGGATTTTAAATCGTGGAATAAGTGGCGATGAAGTCATTGACTTGAAAAATCGTTGGCCGGAAGATTGTTTAGCATTAAAGCCAGATCTAGTAACTATCTTAGTAGGAATTAATGATGTGGGTTTTGCTGTTGAAAAACAAACCATTCCAACCGCCGAAGACTTGGCCCAGTTTGAAGAAAATTATCGATTCTTACTGAACTCACTTCAAGAAGCAAGCGACCCAAAAATTGTTCTGATGGAACCATTCGTCTTACCGTATCCAGAAGATCGCGTAACTTGGCGCGCCCAGCTAGATCCAAGGATTCAAATTGTGCGTCATTTGGCTAAAGAGTATGGAGCAGTCCTGATTCCTTTAGATGGATTGTTGAATGCGAAAGGCATCGCCGAAAGTTTTGAAAAATACACGGGTGATGATGGGGTGCATCCAACCTTGGCAGGGCATCAAGCAATCGCGCAGGCTTGGCTTTCAGCGCTGGATTTGATAGAAGAGATGGAGTAAGCAATAGAGGGGGCGAAGCAAATGGAAAAAGATGTTCAACAGAAATCATTTGGTTTAAGCTTTGCAGGTGGTGGAGTTCATGGCTGGGCAGAGTTGGCCGTTTATGAGGAATTAGAGAAGAAGAATATTCGAATCGATGCCGTAACGGGGACTTCAATGGGCTCGTTTTTGGCCGCAGCCGTTGCGAGTGGTCTGACCTCCCAACAAATTAAAGAGATTATCGAAGAAACCGATCAAGTAATCGAAAATAGTAAGCTGTTTAATCGACGAGCATTGTTAAATTTATTTTCCTTTAGACAACCGATGGGGCTGGTGTTGATGGAGAAGATTATGAAAGTCATGAAGCCCATGAATGATCTTTATGGAGAATTTATGTTGTCAGATGTGCCAACACCACTTGCGATTCCCGCAGTTGACTTGCACACAGGGAAAATGATTGTCTTTTCAAATGCACCTGAATATTTTGAACTAGTCTTTGATCATGCAGAGTTTTACGACAAAGATTTACCGTTGATCGATGCTTGTTTAGCGTCGAGTGCATATCCAGTTGTTTTAAGTCCCGTTCAATTAGATAATTATCAATTAATTGATGGTGGCGTCCTTTTGAATGCACCCGCTTCCCTCATTTCCAAAGAGAAAATTGCTTATGTACTATCAATTGATGTTGTTTCAACCAGTGTCTTGGAGCCGGTCGACAAGTGGGGAGATGTTGCTTTCCGTACACTTGAGATTTTAAAAAATCATCAAAGAGAAACAACAGAAGCTCCGATTGGGGCAGATTATCGCTTAGAATTAGATTTGCCAGGCACCTTTGATTTTGGTGATAGTGGAATAATTATCGAGGCTGGACGTGAATTTGTCCGTAAAAACCCACTTGATTTAAGTGATGCCTACAAAGTTATTCGTGAAGCGCCACCGATTACGATTGAAGCGCCTATGACTCTGAAAGAAAAAATACAAGCCAAGTGGAATGAGTTCAAAGAAACCCACTAAGCTAGTTTACGATTATATTTATACTTGAATAGGAGATTATTAAAATGTCACAGTTAAAAAAATCCGCAAAGTCCGTAGGGATGATTGTTGTGATTTCACTTGGAAGTAAGGTCTTAGGGTTCTTTAGAGAGGCCTTAATTGCCTACCGTTATGGATCAGGTGCTGGAACGGATACGTTCTTTATAGCTTTATCAGCGATTGCCCTGTTTTCAGGAATTATCTCACAAACGATTAATACAACTTTGATTCCCGTCTTATCCGATGTTGAAATTCATGAAGGAAAAGTGGGAAAAAAAAATCACTTTAACAATTTTTTAAATACACTGATTTTAGTCGCTATTTTCCTGACAGCTTTAGCCTTTTTGCTGGCACCGGCAATTATGTCAATTATTGCGAAAGGATTTGAAGGGGCACAGTTTGACCAGGCAATTTCAATGATGCGGATTGGTCTGCCGATTTTAATTATTTCAACGATTGTTGGCTCATTTATTGGCTATTTACAGACAGAAGAGCGATTTACTGAGGCAGCTCTGACAGCCATTCCTTTTAACTTTGTCTATATTCTCTTCTTGCTTTTTATAGCGAATCGTTTTAGTATCGTGGCTTTGATGGTGACATCGATCGTCGCTGAAGCAGCAAGACTTTTGGTGATTGTGCCAAACTTGAAGAAATTAGAATATCGTTATGAGTGGATCGTTGATTTAAAGGACAAGTATATGAAGCAAGTGGCTTATTTAGTGCCACCTGTTTTATTGAGTGTTGGAATCAGTGATGTGAATAATATGGTAGACCGTTCGATGGCTTCATCCCTGATGGAAGGGAGTGTGTCTTCTTTAAAATATGCGAGTACATTGAATGCAATTGTTTATGGTGTCTTTGTTTCAGCCATTATCACGGTTGTTTTTCCGATGTTAGCGAAAGAAGCAAATGCTAAAAACTATACACGACTCAAGAAGATTATGCAGACAAGCATGAATATTATCTTGTTAATTATGATTCCAGCAACAATAGGGATGATTATCTTATCCGAACCTGCGGTTAAATTTGCTTACCAAAGGGGAGAGTTTGGGGACCAAGCAGCATGGATGACGCAAACGGCATTGATTGCTTATTCTATTGGTTTAGTTGGAATAGGTGCTAAAGCTCTCTTGACTCGTATTTTCTATGCCTTACAAGATACGAAGACGCCAATGATCAACGGTTTATATGCCCTGATCTCCAATGTGATTCTGAATCTCATTTTTGTGCGTTTCTTAGATCATAATGGACTAGCCTTAGCAACATCCTTAACTACCACAATTACCGCGATGATGCTATTGTATGAATTAAGGAAGAAAGTTGGGCCATTAGGTTTATCAGCGATGATTCAATCAAGTATTAAAATATTAGTGTCATCGATAATGATGGGACTTGTTGTTTATGTTCTATATAATTATTCGATCAAGGCCTTGGTACCGACACGTCTAGTCGAGTTGGTTCTTGTTTTACTAATTGTTGGTGTTGGACTGGTTGTTTACCTAGGATTTTTATATGTCTTTAAAGTGGAGGAATTGTCTTTCTTGATTGACAGTGTGAAGGGACAATTAGGAAAAGGAGAATAACAGTGAATGAAATCCTTGAAAAGTATGGGACTGGGACGCAATATGTAGATATTGCGTCGGCAGTCACTGAAAATGAACTCACGTCATTAAAAGGTGAAAATACAAGTGACGATCAGTTTACAAAAGTAAAGTTTATCCCAGCGAGTGGGGCTGCTACACGCATGTTTAGAGATTTATATGCTTATTTGGAAAATCAGCAAGAAACACCATATATTCAGCAGTTTTTTAAACATTTGGAAGAATTTGCTTTTTATGAAAAAGCAAATGAGTTGATTGCCATCGAAAAGCTAGATAAAGAATTAAAAGAAAACCGGCTACACATTGTTCAAGCGATTCTGGATACCGAAATGAAATATGGGGATTACCCAAAAGCTTTAATTGCTTTTCATTACATAGAAAACAATTAAAATCATCGGATACATGGCAATTGCAAAAAT
>CAYROB010000038.1:0-8747 GCA_964425775.1 uncultured Carnobacteriaceae bacterium | reverse complement strand
AGTATATGTTGTTTTTGTTGCTTGCGTTTTCATATCAACGTGCAAGTCCGCAATAAAACCGACTTTCATTCTCGACACCTTCTTTCTAATCTTTCATAATGCAAGTTTATCTTTTTCATTGTGATTCTAATTTTCCCATGATTTTTTAAAGGATACAAGTGATGTGACTCTTAAATGAGTCCTTTATCTCTAGGAAAAAAACTCCCTGACTGCTCAGAGAGTTCTTTCATATCTATTTAGTAGTCTGCGATCGGAATTGTGCCCATCCCAATTGTCCCAGCACCTGTGTGTGTGCCAATTACTGGACCCAGGGTGGCTGTTTGATAGGTATTATTAGGGACAGCTTTTGTTACCTCTTCAATACTTGCTGCCATCCGCTCTTCATCCACTGCATGAGCAAAGCCTAACATAATACCATTTGGATATGCTTCAACAGCTTCTTCTGCCAGTTGGGCTAAGCGTCGATTGATTCTTTTGTCTGTTCGTATTTTGTCGAGTAATTGAACTTCCCCATTTTTATCCACAAATAGAAGTGGTTTGATTTTTAACATATTGCCTATTTTCGCTTTGTTGGGACTTAAGCGCCCACCTTTAACCACATTTTCTAAATCATCCATTGTTAAATAAATGGTACTTTCAGTGGCTACCCAATCCAATTTTTCAGCTATCTCTTGAAGTTCCAGTCCTTTTTCAAGCATCTCCAGCGCTTGAACGACAAGATACTCAATTACCAGCGAAGTACCTTTTGAATCCACGACAACTGAATCGATTTGGTCTGCATATTCAGCGGTAACCATCTTGGCTGTTTGATAAACTCCACTGAATGGCTGAGAAATATGAATACAAATTAATTGCTCATACCCTTTTCCAATAATTTCTTCGACCAATTCAAGATACTTTCCTGGTGCAGGTTGCGATGTTGTTGGGAGAGTTTCGGATTTCTTTAATTTAGCGTAAAATTGTTCTTGAGTAACTGGATCTGAACTATCAATAAACTCGGCGCCGTCTTCAAATCTGGCGGTCATTTTCAATTCATATACATCTGGATGATCAATTATTTCTTTACTCGCATAAGCTGTACTATCAATTATAATTGCTGTCTTCATGTCTTCCCTCCATTGAACGTTTTGATCTACGATAACAGGCTATCATAATGATATGAATTTTCTGTTACCTTATTTTAAAGTAAATAAGGCAATAAATTAGCCAGCATCTTATTTCTAATTTTAACAGGCTACTTATCTTGAACTTTCAGAGTACATTGAGTATGATGTACAAGCTAAATATAGAGTCGATAGTAAGTTATTGAGAGGATAGGAGTGTATGAGTGTGATCGTTATTGGTGGGATGATTGGTGCTGGTAAAACATCAGTTGCCAAATTGTTAGGTGATGCTCTAGGCAGTGAAGTCTTTTTTGAAGAAGTAGATGACAATCCGTTATTAGAATTATTTTATACAGCAAATGCAGAAGAGGAACAGGAAAAACGTTACCCTTTCTTATTGCAATTAACTTTTCTAAGCAGTCGCTTTCGTTCAATTAAAAAAGCACTAGGCGATAAAGAAAATGTGCTTGACCGTTCAATTTATGAAGATTGGTATTTTTGTAAAGTGAATAATGATTTAGGTCGTATTTCTGATTTAGAATTTAAGATTTATGAAGAACTTCTTTATAATATGATGGCTGAACTTGATGAATTGCCTAAGAAGGCTCCGGATTTAATGGTTTATTTACACGGATCATTTGAAGAAATTATTCGCCGCATTGGTACACGTGGACGTGACTTTGAACAAGATGAATCCTTAATGGAATACTACCGTGTTTTATGGCAAGGATATGACAACTGGGTAGATGAGCATTACGATGCCTCACAAGTCTTGAAAATTGATATCGATCAATATGATATTGTCCACAATCAAGATGATGCCGATGAAGTTATTAACATGGTAAAAGAAGCGTTAAAAGATCGCGAAGAACAAATGGCTATTATAAATTAATTGTTATACCGAATACACCTGCTGTTCATTCATTTTAGAAAAACTGAATGAATTGTGGGTGTATTTTTGCTTGATAGATTGTTACAATGAACTATGTTATGCAAATCTTATAATTGGTTAGGTGTTAATATGATTAAAAAGATTCAAAATTTATCGATTCCTCAGTATATTGTATTGGCTTATGCCTCGGTTATTGCAATTGGTGGATTTTTATTATGGTTACCTATTTCAGCTGCCAATGGAAATACAACATCCTTTATCGATGCGATTTTCACAGCAACCTCGGCAACCGCAGTCACTGGACAAATTACTTTGAACACTGCTGAACATTGGAATTATTTCGGTAAGACCGTTATTTTACTACTCATTGAAATTGGTGGTTTAGGATTTATGACGATTTGGGTGCTTTTATATTCAAACGTATTTAAAAGACAGACCAATCTTAGACAAAGAAAAGTAGTGGCTGAATCACTTTCTTTAAGTAGTGGCGTTAGTGTGCAAAGCACCGTTGCTGCTATTCTACGATTTTCTTTCTCTGTTCAATTATTAGGCGCTTTTTTACTAAGCTTTAATTTCATTCCCAAATATGGTGCCTCAAAAGGACTCTATTTCTCAATTTTTCATAGTATTTCTGCTTTTTGTAATGCAGGCTTTGATTTAATTGGCAATAGTTTAGTTGATTATCAAAATAATCCTTTTGTTTTAGTAGTCATCATTGCTCTAATTATGACGGGTGGGCTTGGCTTTATTGTTTGGCAAGACTTATTAAACTTTCGAAAAAACAAAAAATTACAACCTTACACAAAAGTTGTCTTGTTTACGACTATTTCACTTTGGCTTGTGGGAACAATTTTATTTTGGATTAGTGAAAGTCAAAACGGCACTTTCAGTCATTTACCATTTGGGAAACAATTGGTTAACTACTTTTTCTTATCCGTTACTCCACGTACAGCTGGTTTTGCCAATATTGATTACGCTCAATTATCCAGCGGAAGTGTGTTCTTGACAATTATGCTGATGTTTGTTGGTGCAAGCTCAGGATCAACCGGTGGTGGAATTAAAGTCAGTACACTCGCTGTTGTCTTGATTGTTATTTATCGTTCAATCAATCATGACCGCTTTAAAGTCTTTAATCGGGCCATTTCAACAGAAACGATGCGTCAATCCTTCTTTATTTTTTCATCAGGATTAACGATTGGTACAATCGCAACATTTATTTTATTGTTATCAGAAACAATACCAGCTGGTTTTGGCATTGAATATGTTTTATTCGAAGTGTTTTCTGTTTTAGGGACAGTTGGCTTATCGATGGGATTAACACCCAGTTTAACAGTTATCGGAAAAGTGATGGTTATCTTGTTAATGTTGATTGGACGAGTGGGTGTAATGACCTTCCTTTGGTCATTGGCTGGTGAAAAACATGATCCACGCATTAAATATCCTGAAACAGATTTATTGGTTGGCTAAAAAATATATTATAAATAATTAAAAGGTGGCTTGACAATGAAACGAAAAACAATTGGTGTACTTGGATTAGGACTTTTTGGCAGTTCAGTTGCGCGAACACTGGCAGAAAATAACGTAGACGTTATCGCAATGGATAAGAATATGGACCATGTTGAAGAAGTTTTAGACGTTGTAGACGTAGCAATCCAGGGAGATTTCACGAAGTTATCTCAATTAAGAGATGCAGGTTTTGCAGAATGCGATCAAGTCGTTATTGCCTCTGCGGAAAAACTGGAAAACACTATTTTAGGGATTTTAAACTTAAAAAAATTAGGGATTACTGAAATTACAGCTAAAACCAAGAATGAAGACTATCGCGAAGTGTTACAGATGGTTGGAGCGACTCATGTTATTTTACCTGAGATCGAAATTGGAATTCAGACGGCAACCATGCTAGCAAACCCGATTGTCAGTGAGTTAGTTAAGCTCGATGACCGCTACAACGTCATTGAATTTCACTGTCAAGATGCTTGGCTGGGTAAAAGTATTGTCCAAGTGGATTTTCGTCGAAATTATAATACGAACATTATTGCAATTCGTCCAAAGAAAACCGATGAGTTTACCATTGAGTTTGGACCAAACTATATTATAACCGAAGGCGATATCTTCTTAGGTATCACTACTGATAAAGGGATGAAGGAATTAATGAATAATAGATAACATTATTCCAAGCAGTCTTTTCAGCACTCTCCAAATTGCGGAGAGTGTTTTTTACTTCTAAGACACTAAGCATTTCCGTTGCTATATCTTTCTTTTGTAAATACAATGAATTCAAAGTTTTAAATTTGAGTAGAAAGAGGGTAAAATAATGGGATTATTAGTTGATGGTAAATGGCATGATCAGTGGTATAACACGAAAAAATCAGGTGGGCGCTTTATCCGTTCCGATTCGCAATTTCGTAACTGGGTCACACCTGATGGATCGGCTGGGCCTAGTGGCGAGGCGGGTTTTAAAGCCGAACCCAACCGCTACCACTTATATGTTTCTTACGCTTGTCCGTGGGCAAGTCGGGCGTTAATACTGCGCAGTTTGAAAGGGTTAGAAGATATTATTTCCATTTCAGCTGTCCATCCACTCATGCGAGAAAACGGATGGACTTTTGCAGAAGGTGATGGAGTCATTCCAGATCCAGTCATGGACGCTGACTTTATGCATGAACTCTATACCAAATCTGACCCTAATTATAGCGGTCGTGTAACGGTTCCGGTACTTTGGGATTTAAAAACAAACCAAATTGTTAATAACGAGTCTTCAGAAATCATTCGGATGTTTAACTCCGCTTTTGATGAGTTGCCGGGAGTTAATCAACAAGATTTTGCGCCCGCTGAACTACTCGAGGAGATTGACCGAATGAACGAAGAAGTTTACCACTCGATTAATAACGGGGTTTACAAAGCAGGATTCGCTACAAAACAAGCGGTCTATGAAGAAGAAGTAACTAAACTGTTTGCTGAACTGGATAAGCTTGAGGAACATTTTGGGAAAAACAAGTATCTTGTAGGGGATCAGCTAACGGAAGCCGATTGGCGTTTATTTACCACCCTAGTTCGTTTCGACTCTGTTTATTATGGGCATTTTAAGTGTAATTTAAAAGCGCTTGTTGATTACAAGAATCTCTGGCGTTATACGCGTGAATTATATAATCACCCTGGAGTTGCGAAAACCGTGAACTTTGACCATATCAAAGAACATTATTATGGAAGCCACGACACCATTAATCCAAATCGTATCGTACCCAAGGGACCTGAATTGGATTGGTCTTTAGACTAAGAGAAATGAAAAATGGAGCTTTAGACTTGATTGTCTGCAGCTCCATTTTTTTCTTATTCTTCTTCAGCAAAATCCGTTTCAATTTTCTTTAACACTTCTTCAAAGATTTCAACAGGTTGAGCACCTGAGACGCCGTATTTATTATCAAACACAAAGAACGGAACACCCTGTGCGCCCACTTGCGAAGCTTGTTGAATATCTAAAACAACTTCTTTTGCATACTCTTCTTTTGTATTCAAGATTTCTTCAACACGCGCGGCATCCAATTCCAGCTCAGCGCCTACTTGTTTCAAAAATGCATGATCACTGATCAGCTCACCATCAATAAAAAATGCTTGATACAACTTGTCGTAGTATGCATAACCTTTCCCTTGTTCCTTCGCATATTGAAATAAGCGATGAGCTAAGAACGTATCGGTTAATTTCATTTCATCAAAATTATAATACAAGCCAACCTTCTCAGCCATGACCGATATTTGATCAAACATTTCTTGCATTTGTTTCTCGGTTACTTGTTTTCGTTCTTTCATTGCCTGTAAATAAGTCTTGCCTTCTTCGTATTGCGCGTCTGGTTCGAGTTGAAAGCTTTTATACTCAATCTCGATGGTATCTAAATCATATCCTGATTTTTCCAGTGCTTGTTCCAAGTTTGTTACACCGATGTAGCAAAATGGGCAAACAAAATCAGACCATATCGTTATGTTCATTTTTATTCTCCTTTATGTTTTCTTCTGTCTTCTCTTCGATTGGTCCACAAATCCCGGTTTCCACGTCACATGTAAAACCACCCGATAAATCAAGTGAATCAATCGTCGTAAATTCGGTTAGGTTTATTTCTTTGATTTCATCATTCTTTGTTGTCACTTGTCGCACATCCTTTTTGAAAATCCTCTATTCACTATACTAGTAATTCAGAAATAATACATGCTTTTGATTTGAGCTAGTATCCAGTATACTAAAGAAAATCAATGAAATGAGGGAAGTTTATGGCATTTAACACATCCGCAATTAATGATGATAATAGTATTAAAATCGGTTTGGATACTGCGCCAATCAAAGTGGTTGAATATATCAACCTGCGTTGTCCTGATTCCAAATCTTACGAAGAAAAGATGACTCCTTATTTAAACACGTTTATCCAAGACGGACAAGTCCAACGCATCATCAAGCATTTCGATAAGAAATCTTATGGACTAGAATCTGGAAATCTTTTGAACCAATATATCAATTATGAAACGCCGAATGAGAGTTATACAGTGATTCAAAAACTATTCCAAGAACAAGATGAGTGGGGCTTTGAGCGGCTAGCGCAAATTCCACATATTGCGCAAGACTACGGCCTGACGCTTCAAACGGCTAACAGTGAAATAAGCAAAGCTATCCTTAAAGAAGTCGAAGCCGTTAGTGTGGAGATGATTCCAACAGTCTTTGTCAATGAGACAGCCTTTGTTGAACGTTTTGCTTTTGAGGACTTTAAAAAAGAAATCGATCAGCAAACTAAGTAAAGATCAAAAAAGAGATTCAGCCATTTTCGGTTGAATCCCTTTTTATTTTTCTGTTGACTTACTCTTTCACTCGTCCAACTGTTCCGTCCTCTAACATCACTTTGATGCCATGCGGATGTGTTGGTGAATTGGTCAGTAGTCTCGATACAATTCCTTCCGTTAATTTTCCGGTTCGTTGGTCTTGTTTCTTCACTACTTTTACTTTCATTCCTACTTGAATATTCTCTCTTTTCGTTCCATCCATTTTTAAAACTCCTCTTTTTTACACCTTACTAGTATAGTACAGAACACGTATTTTTCCTAAAAAGATAACAGTCTCATCGTTAATCAAGCAACGCAACGGCGCGCACCGGGGACCCATCCCCCTCTTTGATGTTTAAAGGAAAGCCGTAAAAAGTAAACTCTTCCCCTAAAGGAATTTGTTCCAAATTCACTAAATCGGTATAGGTAATAATCTCTGCTTGTAATAAAGCTCTTTCCAACGCTTCTGTCATCTGCCCACCAACAAAATTCGGTTTACTCTTCAATAACCGCTCCAAACAATCCAAGTCAATTTCTTCCGTAAAGAATAATCCGATTCCTCTTGGCCAGTCCCCTGTCTTTTCCACAACTTGTGCTCTGCCAAAGAAACGCTCCAATGGAATCTGATCAATGGACGCTTTTCCCGGATGCATATGCGAATACGCATCGACGTGGGTTCCTGTATGTGTACCCAATGACATTTGACGCAACTGCCAACCTTCTGCTTCATACGTATGTTTAATCGCTATCTTGACCGCTGGATCTCCGGGATAGACGTCCATTCCTGAATAAAGCGGCGTCGATAAATCAACAATTTTCATTTCTTCCCTCCGTGTCTTTTACCGTGTAGCCACCTAGGCGATTGGCCCAAGCTTCCGTGTAAAAGGCATAATAACTTTTGTTTTTACGCTTACGATAGCCTTTGAATAATCGATTCCAAAGCAAAGAAGGAAGACCGACTATCGGCAAGTAAAGAGGCATTAATAATTTGGATTGAAGCGTATGCCCATACTCGTGCTTAATCATCGCTGATTTGTAGTAATAGTCATCCGCAAAAATAAAGCGACTTAAAGAAACAGCACCCCAAAGTCCCGGCACATGTATCACATAAGCTTCGCGATATCGATAATACGGACGCTTATATTTCTGGGTATATGTTCTAAATGCTAAGTAACCGATAAGATTTTGAGGAAATTCCAAAATAAACATGGCTGAGCCTCATTATTCTTTTGGAACAATGGCGTAAACTTCAGCTGGGAAACCTGGTGCATCTTTAATATGTGGCACGCCAATCCAAATAATACTGCCAACTGCCGGGACACTCTCTAAGTTTGCCATCAGTTCAATTTGGTATTTATCCTCTGCTAGCCAATAATACTCTGCATCTAAAAAGCCGGCTTCAGCTGCCTCTACTCCACTATCCGTGTTTAAGGTTTCATGCCCAATTGCGGTGACATTTCTCGTGCGACTTAAAAACTCTAAGGCGGGAATGGACCAGCCCGGAGTATGCTCAACGCCATGTTCATCTTTATTCTTGAAGTGATCCGAATCACCAAATCGTTTGTACCAACCACTTGAAAAAGCCACAAAACTTCCTGCCGGTATTTCACCATACTCTGCTTCAAACTCTTTGATGTCTTGGACCGTCACTGCGTATCCAGGCGTCTCTTTCACTTTTTCTTCCAAATGAATCACATAGAGCGGTAAGACGCGTTCTTTTTGACCAATTTCCAACAAGTCTCTGGTCCCTTTCGCAAAATGATTCGGTGCATCGATATGCGTTCCATGAGACGTCCCCACTGTATACTCTCTGGAGTCGGCCCCGGAGCTGTCAATTGTTGAAATCTGATTCATGGATAGTGGATTAAAGGTGTGGTAAATCGGGATATCCTTGTGTACTTCATGCGTTAAATTCACCCATTCATATTGCTTTAAATCCTCTAAGATTT
>CAYROB010000037.1:0-8901 GCA_964425775.1 uncultured Carnobacteriaceae bacterium | reverse complement strand
GGGCGCACAGTTCGTTTTGAAGGAATAAGCAATGAACAAAACAGTGTTTCAGACATGCTTCATTTAGTGTATCAAGCACTAGATGAAAAAGGGTATAACCCAACGAACCAGATTGTTGGTTATTTATTATCTGGAGATCCAGCTTACATTCCGCGTCATAACGATGCTCGAAACTTAATACGTCGTTTTGAACGGGATGAAGTATTAGAAGAGTTATTAGGAAGCTACCTAAAGAAGCCTAAATCAGAATGATGATGAGTAGAGTACTGGGATTAGATGTCGGCACTAAGACTATTGGGGTTGCGGTCAGTGACCCCTTTGGTTGGACGGCCCAGGGAATCGAAATTATTCAAATTGATGAGGAAAATGAAGAGTTTGGTCTGTCACGTTTAGGAGAAATAGTCTCTGAATACGATGTAAGAAAATTTGTCGTTGGACTTCCTAAAAATATGGATGGTTCAATTGGTGAACGTGCAGAAGCTTCAATCCGATTTGGCGAACTTTTAGTTGAAGAGTTTAATTTACCAGTGGAGTATGAAGATGAACGGTTAACGACTGTTCAAGCGAACAGAATGATGATTGAAGAGGGCAATGTCTCTCGGAAAAATCGAAAAAAAGTAATTGATAAAATCGCTGCGATGATGATTTTACAAAATTACCTGGACCGTAAAGACAAAATGAAGGAGGTCATGAATAATGACTGAACACAAACATGATCACGATGCTGAATATATTACTTTGGTTGATGTAGAAGGAAATGAAGAGTTGTATGAAATTTTATTAACATTTGAATCTGAAGAATTTGACAAGAGCTATGTACTTGTCCATCCAGCAGCATCAGGAGACGAAGAAGTAGAAGTATTTGCATTCTCTTATCAAGAATCCGAAGGTGGACTTGAAGGAGATTTAGGTGACGTAGAAACAGATGAAGAATGGGATATGATTGAAGAAGTCCTTGGTGCATTTGTTGAAGAAGACGAAGAGGAATAATTTTAATGAAGGGTGGAGAAACCACCCTTTTTTATTTGAATGTTCTTCCATATAGTTTCCGGATAAGCTATAATGTTGGATGGTAAATTTGGAAGAGTAAAGGACTGAAAAGCTGATGGAAAGAAAAGCAAAAAGTATAGTAAAAAAAGTACTCCTTATTTTCTTACTATTAATTGCCGCTGTCATTTTTGCAGTGTATCGTTTTTGGCAAAATGGAGTAAATCCTGTTGCAGAGACAAGTGAAGAAGTAATTGAAATAGTAGTACCCTTAGGTTCAAATCGCAAGAAAATTGGAACAATTTTAGAAGAAAATAATTTAATTAATAGTTTTCTTGTCTATAATTTATATACAAGACTAAATGAAGAGAATAATTTTCAAGCCGGAACTTATCAGATGTCTCAATCCATGTCATTAGAAGAGATTGTGAATTATTTAAATGAAGGTGGGACTCCGATAAAACCTGAGGCGATAGCACGTGTAACAATTCCAGAAGGTATTCACATTGAGGAAATAGCCAGCCGGTTTGAAGAAGTATCCGATTTTTCCAGTGAAGAATTTATGGAAATCGTACAAGATTCTACATTTATTGAAAATATGACTGAAGAATATCCTGAGCTATTGACTGATGCAATAGATGCATCTTCACAAACACGCTATGTATTAGAAGGCTATTTGTATCCAGCGACTTATGAAATTTATGAAGAGACAAGCTTAGCAGATATTGTGAAAGAAATGCTTGCACAGATGAATCAGGTGCTGAATCCGTACTATGAGGAAATTCAAGCAGGGGATTTAAATGTTCATGAAATACTAACTTTAGCTTCTTATATTGAAGGAGAAGGTGTTTCAGATGAAGATCGGGCATTAATAGCTGGAGTTTTTTACAATCGAATAGATATTGGAATGTTATTACGAACAGATCCGAGTGTAAGCTATGCATTAGGTGAACACCGCGAACGAATAACTTATGCAGATTTAGAGGTTGATTCGCCTTATAACACCTATAAATATAAAGGTATTGGAGCTGGGCCAATTAATAGTCCTTCCAAATCAGCAATTGAAGCAAGCTTAGATCCAGCTGACACAGACTATTTATTTTTCCTAGCGGACTTAGAAACTAGGAAAGTATATTTTGCGGAAACGTATGAACAACATTTAGAATATAAAAGTAAATATTTAGATAATAATTAAAGAAAGAGGAAAAATGGATGGGTTTAAAGCACAAGCCAGTTATTATTGGAGTAGCCGGAGGATCAGGTAGCGGTAAGACAACTGTCTGTAATAGAATATTTGACTACTTTGCCGGAAAGTCAATTGCGATGATTGAACATGATTCATATTATCGCGATCAAAGTGATATTAGTTTTGAGGAGCGCTTGAAAACAAATTATGATCATCCACTAGCTTTTGATACAGACTTATTAGTCGAGCACTTAACTAAATTAGTTAATCACGAAAGTATTGAAGTTCCAGTGTATGATTATACGAACCATACACGTGGGGAAGAAACAATTCTAGTTGAACCACAAGAAGTAATTATTATTGAAGGAATATTAATTCTAGAAGACAAACGCTTACGAGACTTGATGGACATCAAGATTTATGTTGATACTGCAGATGACTTGCGTATTATTCGTCGTATTCAAAGAGATATTGAGGAACGCGGTCGTTCACTTGATAATATTATCCACCAATATTTATCGGTAGTGCGTGAGATGCACGAACAGTTTGTGGAACCATCAAAAAAATATGCTGATATTATTATGCCAGAAGGTGGCCATAATAAAGTGGCAATCGATTTGGTTATATCTAAAATACGTATGATTTTTCATGAACGTGGAATTATAAATGTAGAGTAGGATTATATGTTTCTTCCTTCTTTACATTAAAAAGGATTCATGTTATCTTATGTACATTCAAATTAAATAACCATTTAAATGATGTCACTCTATAAGTGGCATCATTCTATATTTATATAGAGAAAAAAATAAATTATAAATTAGGAGCAATAATGATGCAAGAGAAAAAATATCCAATGACCGCAGAAGGTCTAGAACAATTAGAAGAAGAGTTAAATAAGTTGAAGACTGTTAAACGAAAAGAAGTAGTAGAACGAATTAAAATTGCGCGAGGTTTTGGAGATTTATCTGAAAACTCAGAATACGAAGCTGCTCGAGAAGAACAAGCTTTTATTGAAGGGCGCGTTCAAAAAATTGAACACATGCTACAAAATGCAGAGATGATTGATGTAGGAGCCATGGTTGATGGTGAGATTACAATTGGTCGTACAGTTGTTTTCAAAGAGCTACCAGATGGCATCGAAGAAGAGTATAAAATTGTAGGTGCTGCGGAAGCGGATCCATTTGAGGGTAAAATATCAAACGATTCACCGATAGCTATCGCGTTAATTGGAAAAACAGCTGGTGAAAAAGTAAGTATTGACACACCAGGTGGAGAAATGAACGTCGAGATTTTAAAAGTAAATTAAAAATAAATAAGATTAATTTAAACGAGCAGACCTTTTTGAGGGACCTGCTCGTTTTTTTAACTCAGCCTTGAGTCTGATATTGTAAATTGTTGCTGTAAATCTCACCAATATTGCTTATACTTAATGAGAAAGTTGAAGAATGGAGAGTGAAGAAATGAGTAGAAAGTGGTTTACTTTGATACTAGGGCTATTAGGAATGTTAATTATTTATGAGCTGCTTAATAACAGTATGTCTTTGTTTTTAGTTGTAGTTGCTCTGTTAAGCCTATTTTTAAGCAATCAATTTTCTGAAAAAAGGCAAAATACTCTTTTGGTAATCGCTCTAATATCATTCAGTTTAGCTTTGTTTACTAGTCGCCTATTTTTGGTTTTGTTAATCATATTAGCCCTACTATTGATTGGTAATAATTTAGATTTCTATGAGCTGATTCGAGAAGTTTTTTCAAAGAAAAAATTAAATAACTATTCAAATGATTTTATCATGGTAGATTTTAGCAGAACAGATGAAATGAGCGCTAAAATCACGCGGAATCAATGGTTTGGAGATGATAGTAAATCAGTCGATATAATTTATAGTTGGGAAGATGTCAACTACACAAAGCTTCTTGGAAATACAGTGTTTGATCTAGGTAATACATTGTTGCCGAAGGAAGTAAATGTTATTTTAATTAGAAAAGGCGTAGGCCATACAAAAGTGGTTATCCCCGAGGGAATAGCTGTTTCTTTAGATGTGAGTATTTTAGTAGGAAAAATAACGATTGCAGAAGAAGAACATACATTGTTAAATGAGAACTTTAAGTGGCATTCTAAGAACTATCAGGCAAGTGAACGTAAAATAAAGCTTGTAGCAAATGTACTACTTGGAGAGCTAGAGGTGATTTTCTTATGAAATCAAAACGCACGAAAGATTTTCTTTTTTATTTCTTGATAAATTTCATATTATTAATATTTTTAGTCCTTTTTGTCAGTCAGTTTTATACAGAAAATAGTTGGGAGTTATTTATTCCAAAAGACAGTTTAGGGGACCAGCCTATTTTGACAAGAAAACTGCCTCTTATCTTTTATATTTTTCTGTTTGCTCTTATTTATAGCAGTGTGACCTTTATTTATTCAAATCTTAAAGAAAAAAGAAAGTTGAAAAAAGTAGAGGATGCAGTTCGGATGTTAAATACAGGAAATTATTCAGCAAAAGTTTTTTTGAAAATGTTTTCAGAAGATACACCTGTTCAAGTGAATAAACCAATTGATCAGGAATTTCTAAAACTACAAGAACGAATGATTTTAATTTCTGAAGAAGCGGTTAGTTCAGCGCAACAAACTTCGACGATTTCCAAAGAAACAAGAGAAGAAATTATTGAAACAGAACGAAAGCGCATTGCACGTGAGTTACATGATTCTGTGAGTCAACAGTTATTTGCGGCAGCGATGTTATTATCAACACTTCAAATGGAAGAAGAAATGCTGACTGAAAGAATAAAAAAACAGGTTGATTTAGTCTACTCAATCATTAATGAAGCACAATCTGAAATGAGAGCATTATTGTTACATTTACGACCAGTTCAGTTAGATGGAAAGAGCCTGAAAATAGGGATAGAGAGCTTATTGGAAGAACTCGAATCTAAGGTTCCAGTTAAAATAATACATGAGATTGAAGAAATCAAATTAACTGAAGTTGTGGAAAACCATCTATTTCGAATTATTCAAGAACTTATATCAAATGTCCTGCGCCATGCTGAAGCTAAAGAACTTGAAGTTTATTTTAAAAAAACACAAGACTTTTATCGGTTACGGTTTGTGGATGATGGAAAAGGTTTTGATATGGAAGCGAAAAAAAATAGTGGACAAGGTTTGGTTAATATAAGAGCGGATTGAAAGACTTGGCGGAAACTTTCAAGTCGTATCTTTTCCAAATCAAGGAACAAGTGTTGAAATACGGATACCACTAATTACTGGGAGGGCAATATGATAAAAGTATTGATTATAGATGATCACGAAATGGTTCGTTTAGGACTAACTTCATATTTTGCAATATTGGATGATATTGAGGTAATTGCTGAAGCTGAAAATGGTTTAGAAGGTGTACAGAAGGCGTTGGATACTCGTCCAGACATTATATTGATGGATTTAGTGATGGATGTGATGGATGGTGTAGAAGCAACTCAGATTATTTTAAAGGAATGGCCTGATGCAAAAGTTATTATTTTAACCAGTTTTATTGACGATGAGAAAGTTTATCCAGCAATGGAAGCAGGTGCAAGTGGTTATTTATTGAAAACCTCCTCGGCAAGTGAAATCGCAGAAGCTGTGAGACGAACGTCTTTAGGGGAAGAAATAATTGAGGAAGCAGTATCACTCAAATTATCAGAAAAAAGACAAAAAGTCGATCAACGAAAATTATATGAGGATTTAACAAAGCGAGAAATTGAAGTATTATCGCTAATTACTGAAGGATTAACGAATCAAGAAATTGCTGAACGTTTATTTATAACGATTAAAACGGTTAAAACACATGTATCAAATATCTTGTCGAAACTCGAGGTATCTGATCGAACACAAGCAACAATTTATGCGTTTAAACATAAATTAGTCAAGTAAAAAAAACATCTTCTGTTGTCAGAAGATGTTTTTTATTCTTACTATTTATTTGTCTGTTGTTAAGACAACAGGTAAAATCATTGGATCACGTTCTGTTTCTGCATATAAAAATCGTTTTAAGTCCTCAATTAAATCATTTCTCAGCTTATATTCATTTACATACTTATAGTTAAAGGAACGCTGGAGACTTTTCTCAGCAACAGATTTTGCACGTTGGATTAAATCACCAGATTCACGCATATAGATGAATCCACGTGAGATAATATCAGGACCAGCTAATACTTTTCTGCTATCTACATCAATCGTTGCAACGACAACAACTAGTCCATTATTTGATAGGGCACGTCGATCACTTAGGACAATACTTCCTATGTCACCAATTCCACTACCATCAATATAAACATCGTCGGCTTTAAATTGTCCGGCTCTACGTGCTTCTTTATCTGTGAAAGCCACAATCTCTCCATTGTCTAAGATAAAGCAATTCTCTGCATCTACACCAGTTTGGATAGCCAAATCAACGTGTTCATGTTGCATGCGACGTTCACCATGAATTGGAACGAAGTATTTTGGTTTCATTAAACGTAACATTAACTTTAATTCTTCTTGTGCACCGTGTCCGGAAGTGTGAATATTATTTACTTTACCATGTACAATTTCTGCACCAGCTTCAAGAAGTTGGTTTGTCAATTCATTTACTGAATTAGTATTTCCTGGGATTGGTGAACTTGAGAACATGACTGTGTCACCTGGAATAATAGAGATTTGTCGGTGCGTACCATTAGCAATTCTACTTAAAGCAGCAAAAGGTTCACCCTGCGAGCCTGTACATAACATCAAAACTTCATGTGGTTCGTAGTTATTGATTTCATGAGCTTTGATAAAGATACTCGGGTCCTCTTCAATATATCCTAATTCAATACCTACTTCAATACCACTCACCATACTTCGGCCGAAAACAGCTACTTTGCGATTCGTTAACCTTGCCGCTTGAATAACTTGTTGAATTCTTGATAAGTTTGAAGCGAAAGAAGCGAAAATAATGCGTCCTTTGATATTTTCTACTATATTGAGAATCGAATCACTGACTGTTTTTTCTGAGTCGGTAAAGCCAGGAATCTCCGCATTCGTACTATCTGAAAGAAGTGCGATAACTCCATCTTCCCCGATTTTAGCCATTTTCTGTAAGTTCGCTTGTTTTCCAAAAGGTGGGGTGAAATCAAACTTAAAGTCACCTGTTTGAACAACATATCCGTATGGAGTCTGGACAGTAATTCCAAATGATTCAGCCACACTATGGTTGGTATGAAAAAATTCGACTGTTAATTTACGGAATTTGATAACTGAGTCTTCTGTAACTTCGTGTAATTTAGCATCTCTTAACAAATTATGTTCCTTCAAGTTGTTTTTAATCATAGCGAGTGCTAATTTACTACCATAAATTGGTACATTAATTTCTCTGAGTAAATAGGGTATTCCACCTATATGGTCTAAGTGATTGTGGGTAATAAATAACCCCTTAATTTTGTCTTTGTTTTCTATTAAATAAGTGTAGTCTGGAATGACATAATCAATTCCTAGAAGATCATCTTCTGGGAACTTGATACCAGCATCGATCAGAATTAGTTCATCTTGAAATTGCACTGCATAGGTGTTTTTACCAATTTCATCTAGTCCACCTAAAGCAAAAACGGCAACTTCATTATTGTTAATATTGGGTTTCATGCAAACATAAACTCCTTTTTCTTAAATTATTTTCATTCATAATAAAGTATTATTAGTTAAAGTAATAATTCTTCCGTACGATTCAATGCGTAAAAACGCACATAGTTACAATTATATTATCACAGATAATGGTTGAAGTATAGGGTCAACAAATTGAAATAGGTTACGCGCTGGAAAGTTAGCTAGCATAAAGTTTGTATATCGCTTAATCCATGCTATAATTGTTGAGTATTATAAAAGATTTAAAAGTAATTGGAGGAATTAATATTATAAAATTAGTTGCAATTGACATGGATGAAACATTATTGAGAACAGATAAGAGTTTCGATAAAGATAGATTTCTTGAGATTTATGAGGAGTTTAAAAAACGCGATATGATCTTAGCAATTGCTTCAGGAAATAATTATGCAAGATTAGATGCATACTTCTCATATATGAGTCATGATGATTTGTATTTTGCGGCGGATAATGGGAATTATACTGTGAAGCGTGGAGAGGTTCTCCGAAAAAATATAATCAATCATGAGGATATAATTGCTGCAGTAGATATGTTAGAGAGTTTATCTGACTTCAGTTTAGTATATTCTGATGGAGCAAATGTATACTCAACGTGGGTCAATCCAGAATATGAAGAATACATTTTGAGTTTCAATCAGAATTTGCAGTTAATTGACTCTTTAGATGATATTAAAAATAAGGACATATTAAAAGTTGCCTGTCATTCACCTTTATCATTAGAAGAAGCTAAAGAAGTTTCTCAGAAAATTATTGAGGATTTTCCTGAATTAGATGCCGTGACTAGTGGTGGTGGCTGGATGGACTTCTATCATATAGGTGGGGGGAAGGGTTCAGCTGTTAAAGCACTACAAGATAAATATGGAATCACAAAGAAAGAAACAATGGTTTTTGGAGATAGTTTAAATGATGCAAGTTTGGCTTATTACGCAAAATACTCAGTCGTCATGAGCAATGGTGACGAGGAATTAAAAGATATCTTTAGCTATGAGATTGGAAGTAACAACGATCAATCTGTATTTGATGTTTTAGAAAAAGTTTTAAAAACTGAATCAGCAGATTTTATGGAAGAATATAAAATATAGGT
>CAYROB010000036.1:8213-8976 GCA_964425775.1 uncultured Carnobacteriaceae bacterium | reverse complement strand
GTATATGGGGAACAACTTTATTAATAAATCTTAAAAATATACCCCCAGATAAGAAACCAACCAAGGCCGGAACAAAAGACCATTTTCCATAACCAGCCATCTCAGAATACTCAATTGCCGGTGCTAATAATGACCAATAACTTGCTGCAAACATAACTCCAGCAGCAAAGGCATTCATAATCGCTAATAATTTTTCATCCACTTCATTGTAAAAAAACACTAAAGCTGAACCTAGTGCAGTCATTGACCAAGTAAAAACTCCAGCTAAAGTTGCTTGCCAAACTGGATGCAAGTTGATAAACCATTCAATCAAAATCATCCCTCTTTTCTATTTTACCAGACAGTTAATAATGCAATTGATTTAATCTAATTTATCTTCTTCATAGTGATGCATCAATTCTAAATTCACAAAATTCTGTTGGCGCAACGCCTCATAAATTAAAATTGAAGCCGCATTTGATAAATTAAGTGAACGAATATGTGTGTCATCCATTGGAATGCGAATACACTTCTCTTCATTCTCCCGCATAAACTCCTCTGGAAGACCTGATGTTTCATTTCCAAAAATAAAGTAATGCTCTTTATTTGTATCTGAGTAATCTACATCAGAATACGTATAATGGGCAAATTTTGTAACCAAATGCAGTTCTCCATCTTTAGCATATTCTAAAAAAGCCGCTAGATTCTCATGGTAGGTTAATTTTAACTCAGTCCAGTAATCTAGTCCTGCTCTTTTAAGCATTTTATCCTCTACACTGAAACC
>CAYROB010000036.1:6286-8203 GCA_964425775.1 uncultured Carnobacteriaceae bacterium | reverse complement strand
AAATGGAGATGTGCATTGGTACCCGCACATGTCCTAGCAATATTCCCAGTATTTGGTGGTATTTGTGGTTGGTACAATACGATGTGATTCATAGTCAACTTCCTCAATTTCATTTAATTTTTACTGAAAATCTTCTCGATCTGTATCTTGTAAAGCTACTTCAAATTGAATCAGCCCTTCTTGTACTTTCGCAATTGATTTCTGTGTGATTTTATTTGCGTTTTTAACAAGCATTTTTTGTGTATCTGTACCTTTTTTAGGTGCTAGAAAATAAGCAGCTATCGCACCTGAAAGGATTCCTACTGTTAAACCAAAGTTTGCTAAAAACCGTTTTTTCTTTGATTGCATGTTTACTCCTCCTAATCATTCTTCTTTACTTTTCAATTATATCGTAGATTTACAGTTAGATACAATCTTTCAATCGTTTTTATGTAAAAAACAAAAAAATTCAGTAATTATAGATAATCTTTTTAAAATGAACTATACTAATGGTAGTAATGTAAAGAATGCATTTAAAGAAAGAATGATAAATTATGAGAATTGGTGCACGAACGTTTAAAACTGCTTTAGCTATTTTAATTGCCATACTCCTTCCACCTTTAGTTGGACTTGGAGACAGTGTTACACTAGCAACATCTGCGGTTATTTTCTCAATGATGCCCTCGGTGCAAGAAACTTTTGACAAGACGAAAAATCGTTTTATCGCCAACATTATTGGTGGTATTATTGCGTTCCTCGTCTTAAGTTTTCTGGGAGATAGTAATGTCTTGATCGCTGTTGCATCGGCTTTGCTAATTGCCATTTTACATCAGCTAAAATTAGATAAAGCAATTGGACTTTCTGTTTTAACATTAATCAACGTTATGTTGAATCCTGGAGCAAGCGCATTATATACCGCTTTTCTTCGTGTTTCAACGACATTACTTGGTGTATTGATTGCTTTTTCTGTAAACACTTTTGTGATGCCACCCAAATATGATATCAAGTTTTATGATGCGACAATTCATACAACCGATGAGACAATGAAATATGTCCGGGCAATGCTAAGAAAAAATGCGCAATATGCAATTATGCGCGATGATTTAAGAGCGATTCGTGGTGAACTTCTAAAATTAAGAACCTACTATTCATATATGCAAGATCCAGTCTATAAACGGTTCATTAGTTCTAAATATTATTCCTTGCTTAGATTTTTAGTGGTTTCTCGACAATCTATTGAAACCAATCAAATATTATATAATCTCGCAAGAACTTTGCACGAATCAGAAAATACAATTCATCAACTACCGGATGATCTGCGTATTTTAATTCGTGAACGCTTAGAAACATTGATGACCGCACATGAACAAATCTTGCTTAAGTGGAATGGCCGTGTTTTACCGGAAGAAGTGAACTTTATTTCTTACCAGGATGACTTGCGTCTTCGTTTTATGGAGGCATTTTATGCTGAAGCTTCCACAGATGAAGCCTTGGAGTATGATTTTTCAAAAGGAAATGATTTATTGAAAATGATGACACTTATTTTCCAGTATGACAAAGAGTTACAGCATTTCAACACACTTACAAATAGTTTTGTACGCTATCAGCGTGATGATGAAATTATTCGTGAACTTCATGAGTAAATCCTATCTAAAAAATTAAAAAGGTACGAATGAATCAATTAAGATTCACTCGTACCTTTTTCTATTTCCTACCTGTCAATTCTTGATAGCGATTGTACCATAAGTCCACATAGGCTTCTGAAAACGGCCCACGTTCTTCTTCAATCCAACGGACTAATATCTTAACTTGTTCGTTTAAAATAGGATCAATTTCATCTGGATAACCATACTTTTTCCCATGTTTCTCATATTCATCAATATCTAACAGCTTTTTTTCGCCATCTGGAAATATTTTAACATCCAAATCATAATCAAT
>CAYROB010000036.1:0-6276 GCA_964425775.1 uncultured Carnobacteriaceae bacterium | reverse complement strand
TTAAACCTTCATCATCTATTAAGAAAGGTGATGCCATATTACAATAATAAGACGTTCCTTTTTCACGAATCATTGTGATAATATTAAACCAATACTTTGTATGAAAATAGACTAAAGCCGGTTCACGTGTGCGCCATCTGCGCCCATCCGACTCTGTCACAAGTGTATGGTTATTGCATCCGATTAACACATTATCCGTTGTTTTCAAAACCATCGTATCGCGCCAAGTTCGATGCAAACTGCCATCGTGCTTGTAGCTTTTAATTGTAATAAAGTCCCCTTCTCTTGGTTTTTGGTTCATCTATTTAGCCAACTCTCAGAAATTCATTTACCTAACTAACTATTAAGTAATTCTCATAAATAATTATATCATAGATATTCAAAATATATAGGATTCTAATCTTATCCATTCAAATATTCTTTTATCCATGCTCTAAAAGAGTGTAATTTCCTGAAGCGACTCCCATAATTTCTTTTGAACTGTTGGGAAGGCATAGGCTGAATGATTCTCTCGGGCTACCCATTCACAATTTTCTGGAAGGTTTTCCATACTTGAATCAACGAGTAACTTCCCTTCGTAAATAGAGAGGTGCCAAATCAAGTGACTGAAAATGTGTTGTACTACTCCTGATGTCTCATCAGCTAACTCAACATCTAAATTATAATAGTTTTCGAGGTGTTCATGTACATATTTCTTTTGATCAGAATTAAGCGATTCTAAAATCTCAGCTTTGAATAATTTCCACTCACCATCTGTTAAAATATCCTCAACATTCACAAGTGGAAACATCCACATATTCGCTAGCAAACCTTTCTCATCTTGCCTTTCTAGCAAATATTCACCTTTATCATTTTGCAGCACTAGTGCCACATACGATACAGGACGAGCTTTTTTCTTAGCTTTTTTAACTGGATAGTCTTGCCATGTATCATTTAGATAGGATGCATTAAAATCTTTGACTGGTGACTGTTCAGGAAAATAGTTTCTAGGTGTACAAACTGTACGGCCTAAATCCATCAACGCCTGATTAAAGTCACCTGGTCGATCATGATCAATTAAATATAAGGCAACCGTCTCAAAGACTTTACGATTCTTAGCTTTTGAAATGTCTAGATCAATTTCAAATAAGCGGCTAAGTACGCGCATTAAATTCCCATCAATTGCCGGTGTCGGTAGGTTAAAAGCCATACTACTAACTGCTCCGGCCGTATAAGGTCCAATTCCTTTAAGCTTGATAATTTCCTTAGGATCATCTGGAAAGACACCGTCATAATGAATCATTATCTGTTCGGCTGCTGCTTTTAAATTGCGAGCCCGTGAATAGTAACCAAGTCCTTCCCACATTTTTAACACCTTATCTTCGGGTGCTCTTGCTAAATCCTCTATCATTGGAAACTCTTTGATAAAGTTTTCAAAATATGGAATCACTGTGTCCACCCTAGTTTGCTGAAGCATAACCTCAGAAATCCATATATAATATGGATTCTTATTGCGGCGCCAAGGCAATTCTATTTTTTGCTTATCATACCAATCAAGAAGAATCTTGTTGAATTCATCTATTTTCTCTTTTTCCCACATGTCGATATCGTATTCTGTTTTCAACTCTTTTATTGTATATTTTATTTCAAACAATTTATTCCATTTCCCTCTCATCTAAGAATCGATTAATCAAATCACTTGGAAATGATTTCGAATATAAAAATCTTTTTAGCCGCTGGGACAATTCATAGCCTTCATGCTTTCTAGAATAACGACAAATCGCTCGGTCAGCTTGTTTCACTAATGCATTATATTCCGCATCTTCATCTTTATCGGTATCCATTTGATCAATCACTTCATCCGCTATTTCAAAGCTATATCCTTTACCAACTAGGTATTGTTTTACTTTTTGAATCGCTTGGACTCTCGAATCTTTTTTCGTTCGACGCCATCTTTTTTCTGCTAGATAAGAGGCATTTTCTACTTCTTGCTCATAAGAATACTCTTCTAGAGCAGTCATAATTTTGTCATCCGCAATTCCTCTTTGCTTTAAATCCATCTCAACATTCCGTGGTCCTTTACGATTCACATTTGCCATTGTTCGCACATAGCTCTCTGCATAATTTAGATCATCTAGCAGCTTTAACTTCTTGAAATGCTCCACCATGCGGTCACTATATTGGTCAACCTCATGTTTTCTTAAGTAATCCCGGATTTGTTTCTCGGAACGCAAAGAATAGGTCAAGTAATTTAGTGTACGTTGATAAGCTTTGTAGTAGGATTCTTCTGATTCAATTTCTTCTTGCAGCTCTTTAGTAATATGAAACCCTTTGGTCAAATTAAATTTAAGCAGGACCTCTTCATCCACACCAAATGCAAAGGTATCATTGATAAAGATATTATATCGCCCTGGTCTTTTCTGCGGAGTGATTTTAGAAATCATCCGAAATGATTTTCCTGCTTTTGCCGGTTTTCTTTTCACAGGTGCCGTTACCTCGGGATTGTCTGTAGCCTGCTTAACTGCTTCTTTTTGCTTTGCTAGCTCTTCCAAATCACGAATAAACTGTTCTTGCTTAGTTAACTCGGGTTCAGCTCTCTTTACTTCTTCTGCTTCACCATCATTTGTCCCTGCTAAATTGATTAACTTTCCTTTTTTAGTCAAACTTTATCACCATTAACCCTTTTTGTTTGAATGTTTACAAACGATTTAAGATATAATTTAACCAGTTTTCACTTTTAGTAAAGCCACTGATTTTATAAGCTTGTGCCTCTGCATCATATTTTTGTTCGTTCATAATCGTACCTGTTTTTAATTCAGACATGATATCTCCTCGATCGGCAGGAATCATTACTGAATACGGTTCTAATTGCTCACGAATTATCTCTTCGATCTTTACTAACAGTTTCTCTTGATCTGCTGGATCAATTGCTGATATCACAACATTCGGATAAAGTACTGGCTGAAATTCACCTTCAACTAAATCCTTTTTATTGTAAACAGTTAGTATTGGAATGTGATCCATGTCTAGATTTTCGATTAAGTCTAAAACAGTCTTTTCATGTGTTTCAATATTTGGTGACGATGCATCAACTACATGCAATAGTAAATCAACATCTCTTGTTTCCTCAAGCGTTGACTGGAAGGCTTCAATTAAGTCAGTCGGTAAATCCTGAATAAATCCTACTGTATCCGTTAAAGTCATCTGTAACCCAGAATTTAACTCTAGTCGCCGCGTGATTGGATCAAGTGTCGCAAACAACTCATCTTTTTCATAGGTATCACTATCAGTTAAACCATTTAAAATCGTTGATTTTCCAGCGTTTGTATAACCTAACAGACCAATTTGGAACAAGTTCCCACTTTGTCTATTTTTACGGCGACGATCACGGTGTGCCTCAACTTTTTTCAACTCTCTTTTTATTTCAGTCACTTGTCGGTTAATGTGGCGGCGATCCGTCTCTAACTTCGTCTCACCTGGACCTCTTGTACCGATTCCACCAGCCAACTTCGACATATTCACTCCATGTCCAACTAGGCGTGGTAACAAGTAATTTAATTGTGCAAGTTGTACTTGGAGAGTACCTTCTTTACTTGTTGCTCTCAAAGCAAAGATATCCAAAATTACTTGAATTCGGTCAATTACTTTTACATCGATTACTTCTTGAATGTTTCGCACTTGGCTGGGTGATAGTTCCTGGTTAAAAATTACTACCGTTGCATCCAATTCATTAATGAGTGATTTGAGCTCTTGCAACTTTCCTTTTCCAATTAACGTCCGATGATCCACTTGATCTCGCTTTTGAATTACTTCTCCAACAACTTCTACTCCAGTATTCTCTACTAGTTGTCCTAATTCTTCCACTGAATAGTTGAAATTATAATCTGTTTCGTCTGTTTGTACAGCAACTAAGATCCCTTTTTCTTGTAGTGCATCTACATTAATCATTCTCTAAAAATTCTCCTATCTCTCGAAAGCTATTTTTGATTGTCTCTGGTTCTTTTACTAAATCAAGCCAGTGAACATCTTCTAGTCGATTGCGAAACCACGTTAATTGACGCTTCGCATAGCGTCTAGAATTTTGTTTGATGGCTGCAATGGCTTCATCCAAAGTTACTTCCTTATTAAAGTAAGCAAATAATTCTTTGTAACCAATTCCCTTAGTACTCTGAACGGTTAAATCTGGACCTACTTTTTCCCATAAGTCTTTAGCTTCTTCTACTAATCCTTCTTTTACCATCTCATCGACGCGCTTATTAATACGCTCATACAATAATTGACGTTCTGTATTTAATCCAATTAAAAACACATCATAATTTGATTCCTTTTTCTGGCGCTCATTTTGAAAAGATGAAAACAATTCTCCCGTTTCTTCATAAACTTCTATCGCACGAATAAGCCGGCGCACATTATTCGGATGTATTTTATCCGCTGCTTCAGGATCTACTTGATTTAATCGCTCCCATAATTGTTCATTACCCACTTCTTCTGCATAATCTTCTAATTCTTGTCGCAACACTTGATTTGGCTCGATTTTACTATGAGTTACAGGATACAATAACGACTCTATATATAAACCAGTTCCACCTACGATAATTGGGACATGTCCACGTTCAGAGATTTCCTGTATTTTTTGGCTAGCTTCTCTTTGAAAGTCAGCAACTGAATAGTTTTCATCAATTTCTTTGATGTCAATCAGATGATGAGGTATCTCTCCCTTCTCTGCAGGGGTTACTTTAGCTGTACCAATATCTAACTCTTTATATATTTGCATCGAATCGCCGCTGATTACTTCTCCATCAAATTGTTCAGCAACTTCGATACTTAAGGATGTTTTTCCAACAGCTGTTGGTCCAACAATCACGATTATTTTCTCTTTCATTAAAGCTTTTACCTCCTGTGTCTTTACCTTTCTATTATAACACAGGCGTGCTTTCAATTCTTTCATTTCAATTTCGTTCCCCTTGTTTACTTCGTGAAAAGAAAAAACAGCGAAGAAACAAAATAATGTGTCCCTCGCTGTTTATCAAATTAATTATTTAATTTTAGTTCCAAGCTTTGCCACTCATAATCTCTTTTCGAATATCTGGGTTAAATTCTTTTTCTTTCAACATCTGTATTTCATATCCATAAGGTGCTTTTTGATTTTTCTTATCTTCACCAACATAAGGTGTTTCTAAGATTTTTGGCAAACTGGCTAGCTTAGGATGATGCACAATATAATTAAGTGCTTCAAAACCTATTTCACCAAAACCAATATTTTCATGCCGATCTTTTTGCGCTCCTTGTGGATTTTTCGAGTCATTCACATGAATCACTTTCAAGCGGTCCAAACCGATGATTCGGTCAAACTCATCTAGTACCCAATCAAAGTCTTCTTTTACAGGATAGCCTGCATCATGAATATGGCAAGTATCCAAAGTCACCGATAGTTTCTCTTCTAAATCAACACGCTCGATAATTTGTGCGAGTTCTTCAAATGAACGGCCAATTTCTGTTCCTTTACCGGCCATTGTTTCTAGAGCAATCTGGATGGTTTGGTCTGAACGTAAAATTCGATTCAACCCTTCGGCAATTTTATCGATGCCTGCCTCTGGTCCGGCGCCAACATGAGCGCCTGGATGCATTGTCATTTGTGTTGCACCCATTGCTTCAGAACGAAGAATTTCTTCCTTCATAAACTCAATGGCAAATTCAAAGTTATCTAGTTTATAGGTATTTCCTAGATTCACTATATAAGGTGCATGAATCACAATATCTTTGGACTGAATATTTTCTTCGAGCATTAGTTCTTGTGCTTCTGGAATGAATAATTCATCAATTGGCTTACGGCGTGTATTCTGCGGGGCTCCAGTATAAATCATGAATGTATCTGCATCATAGGAAGCTGCTTCCTTAACTGAACCTAACATCATATCTGGAGCTTTCATACTTACGTGTGATCCTATAACTAGCATCTTTTCATTTCTCCTCTAGTGTTATTACTCTTCTTCTTCTGTTTGTATTGATAACTCTAAATGTAAATCTTGTAATTGACTTTCAGCAACTGCTGTCGGAGCATCTGTCAATGGCTCTGCTGCTCGACCATTTTTAGGGAATGGAATAACTTCACGAATGTTATTTTCGCCGGCTAAAATCATTACTAATCGGTCTAAACCTAAAGCAATTCCTCCGTGTGGTGGGAAACCATATTCAAATGCTTCTAATAAGAAACCAAATTGAGCTTCTGCTTCTTCTTGTGTGAATCCAAGTGCTTCAAACATTTGCTCTTGTAATTCTCTTTCATGAATTCGAAGT
>CAYROB010000035.1:7017-9014 GCA_964425775.1 uncultured Carnobacteriaceae bacterium | reverse complement strand
GACAATTGTGATTGACCGGATATTACCAGGATTTACAAAGACACATTATGTCATTGTAAATAATGAACCCTCAGCACGAAAAGCAGTACGGCATTTTATTCAAATGGGACATCGGAAAATTGGTTTGATTACAGGAGACGAAGAAGGATATACAACAGTAAAGCGAACAGAAGGTTACATCAATGAATTAAGAGAACATAAAATATCATATAACAAAATTGCTTATAGTGACAATACTGAACCAGGTGGTTATGAATCAACGGCTCGATTGATGAATTCAAGTGATCAGCCAACAGCAATATTCACAACAAATTATGATATGACACTTGGGGCATTACGTTACTTCAAAGATCATCAGATGACTGTTGGAGAAGATATCTCAATTATTGGTTTTGATTTAGACGAAATTAACAACGTCTATCCGAAAAAGATATCCTTGGTGCTACAGCCAATTAATGACATGGCTGAATATGCAGCCAAGAAATTGATTGAAAGTTTAGTATCCAGTATTCAGTTGTCAGGTGAAAATGTATTTGATTGTACTTATATTAAAGGTGAGACGGTTGTTCAGAAGGGTAATTCATTTATCAAGAATTGAAACGATTCAATTATGAATTTGAAAAATAACAATACAAATGTGGTGAATGGAAGGAGCGAATGATTAGCAAAGTTTGTGGTCCAATTAATTAAAGCATAGGAAAAGTGAGGAGAAGTAAAATGGCAAAGAAAAAATTTAATAAAGAAGCAATGTATGAATATGCTCCACTAATCGGGTTGATTATATTAGTAGCACTGCTATCAATTTTGAGTGACAACTTCTTGACGTTAAGCAACTTTCTGAATCTATTTCGACAAATTTCAGTTAATGCATTTATCGCATTTGGTATGACCTTTGTAATACTAACAGGTGGAATTGATTTATCGGTAGGTTCCATACTCGCACTTGGTAGCGCTTTAACAGGTGGAATGCTAGTAGCAGGTATAAACCCGTGGGTATCAATGATTGTAGGATTACTTATCGGATTAATTTTAGGAGCAGTTAACGGATTCATCATTGCTAAAGGTAAAGTAGCTCCATTTATAACGACACTAGCTAGTTTATCTATCTACAGAGGGATTACATTAATTTATACAAATGGGATTCCGATGACAGGATTATCAGATAGTTCTGCTTTTGAACTAATGGGACGCGGTTATATTTTTGGAATACCATTCCCAATACTCGTTATGATTGTCACTTTATTAATTTTACATTATGTCCTGAATAACACCGTTTTCGGAAGAAGAATTTATGCAGTAGGTGGAAATGAACCTGCCGCTAGGTTATCAGGAATAAATGTGGATCGAATTAAAATTGGTGTTTACGCAATATCAGGTATGTTATCTGTATTGTCTGGAATTATTTTAACAAGTCGATTAAACTCAGCACAACCTATGGCTGGAGACGGCTTCGAGTTGGATGCAATTGCATCTGTAGTAATTGGTGGTACAAGTATGACAGGGGGGAGAGGTAAGGTAACAGGTACACTACTTGGAGCGGTTCTAATTGGAGTCATAAGTAATGGACTAAACTTATTGAATGTATCATCGTTCTATCAGCAAATAGTAAAAGGTGCGATCATCTTATTTGCAGTAATATTCGACAGAAGATCTGAATAATAATAAAAAAATGGAGGAATTATAATGAAAAACAAAATGAAAACGTTCTTAAGAGCAATGGCAGTATTCGCAGCAGTACTATTTATCGCAGGGTGTTCAACAGAAAGTCCAGCATCAGATGGCGATGCCGGAGATGCAGATGATTCAGGAGAGATAACAATTGGTTTCTCAGTGTCGACGTTAAACAACCCATACTTCGTAACATTATCAAACAGTGTAGAAGAAGCAGCAGAAGCAGAAGGAATTAACGTAATTACAATCGATGCACAAGATGACCCAGGAAAACAAGTAAGTGACATTGAAGACTTGATTCAGCAAGGTGTAGATGTTTTACTAGT
>CAYROB010000035.1:0-6917 GCA_964425775.1 uncultured Carnobacteriaceae bacterium | reverse complement strand
TAGGTGCGATTGAAGCGTTAGAATCACAAGGAATGAGTGATGTTTTAGTTGTTGGATTCGATGCAACAGACGATGCTAAAGCAGCAGTAGCAGAAGGACGTATGGCAGCAACAGTTGAGCAGCAACCATCATTAATGGCTGAAATTGCAGTTCAAACAGCAATGCAAATAATAGACGGAGAATCTGTTGATGACTTCATTCCAGTAGATGTTCGTTTAATAACAGAATAAAAAGTCTTGATTAAAGTGTTGATAGGACTTTATATGCTATCAACACTTTAATTATAATTAAAACTAAATGATGACAATTTAAGTAGCTCTGGATCTTCAGAATATACTTCAAATAAAGTGAGGGGATATTATGGCTCAAGATTATATACTAAAAATGGATAATATAACAAAAGAGTTTTCAGGAGTTAAGGCTTTAGATAATGTAGATCTAAAGGTAAAAAGAGGCGAAATTCACGGTATTTGTGGTGAAAACGGAGCTGGAAAGTCGACCTTAATGAATATATTAAGTGGAGTGTATCCACATGGTACTTATAGTGGAACAATCACATATAATGGTGAAGAAATGCAGTTCGATAATATTTCGGATAGTGAGGAACAAGGAATTATCATTATTCACCAGGAATTAGCATTAGTCCGTACTTTATCCATTAAAGAAAATATATTCTTAGGTAATGAACAAGCAAATCGTGGGATTATTAACTGGAAAAAAACAGATACAATGGCAGAAAACTTGCTGAAAACAGTCGGTTTGAACTTAGATGTAAACACCATTTTATCCGAAATTAGTGTTGGTTATCAGCAATTAGTTGAGATTGCCAAAGCTTTCTCAAAACAAGTGGATTTGTTGATTTTGGATGAACCTACAGCCGCACTAAACGAACAGGAATCGGATAACTTATTAGAGCTTTTGTTAGAGTTTAAAAAACAAGGAATTACTTCAATTATTATTTCGCACAAACTGGAAGAAGTGACTAAAGTAACGGACAATATCACAATTATCCGAGACGGACAGTCAATTGATGTGTTAGATAACCAAGATAAGCAAGTTGACGAAAGTGAAATTGTTAGAGGAATGGTTGGTCGCTCGCTTTCATCGATGTTCCCAGAACAAAATAGGGAAATAGGCGAAAAAATATTAGAAGTTAAAAACTGGAATGTGAACGACACGTACAGTGATACGCGAGTAATTAGTAAGGATAACGATTTCCATGTAAATCGAGGAGAAGTCGTTGGAATTGCTGGTTTAATGGGTGCTGGAAGAACTGAATTTGTCCGCTCAATCTTTGGAAAGAGTTATGGTGAATTTGTATCGGGCGAATTGTATCTATCAGGAGAAAAAGTTGAGTTAAACAATGTTCGCGAAGCAATTGACCATGGGCTGGCTTATGTTTCAGAGGATAGACAAGAGCTAGGCTTGAATTTATTAATGGATATTAAAGAAAATATTACATTAGCAAGTTTAGACCAGATATCAAATAATGGACAGCTGAATTTAAAGAAAGAAAAAGAAATTGCAGCTGATTATAATGAACAATTAAAGGTTCGTTCAACGGGTATTACTCAAAATGTGAAGTCATTAAGTGGTGGAAACCAGCAAAAAGTAGTATTAGCTAAATGGCTCATGACGAATCCAGACGTATTAATTCTTGATGAACCAACAAGAGGAATTGATGTTGGAGCTAAGTATGAAATCTATACGATAATTGAAGAGATGACACGACAGGGAAAAGCTGTCATTATTGTTTCTTCCGAATTACCAGAAGTTATTGGAATGAGTGATCGAATCTATACAATGAACGAAGGGGTCATGACAGGCGTTGTCAACAAAGAAGATGCAACTCAAGAATTACTAATGAGCCGAATGACTTAGAGATAAGGAGATGCTGATATGTCGAAAGAATATAAAAACATATTATTAATTTGTACAGCGGGTATTACAACCGGGCTGTTAGTACGAAATATGACAGGGACGGCCGAAAAAAAAGGAGTAGACGTTAATATCTATTCTGCACCATCAATTGTAGCCAAAGACGTCTTGAAAGATAATGAGATTGATGCTGTATTGATTGGACCACAGGCAGAATATGAAATTGTGAGGTTGGAAGAATATTTTAGCTACTATAATATTCCTTACCGATTAATCACAAAAGAAACGTATCAAACCTTAGATGGGGAAAAAGCATTAGAGGAGGCACTATTACTTCTTAATAAAGAATAAAGCTTGTGAAGGAGCAAAATCAGTGGAAGCAAAAAAAGCACTTGTTATTGGAAGCGTGAATGTAGATAGTACGTATGGATTAAAGAATTTGCCTGTATTAGGCGAAACAATTTTAGCACAGGATAAACACGAGAGTATGGGTGGAAAAGGATTGAATCAAGCGATTGCGCTAAATCGAATGGGGCTAGAGACCACATTCATGGCCGCAATTGGTAATGATCAAGCGGGCGAAGATGTTTTAGCCCATTTAGCCGCTGCGGAAATTGGGACAGACTTTATCGTAGAAAAAGATTCGGATACAGGGCAAGCAATTATTCTTGTAGATGAACAAGGAGATAATATGATTGTTCCATTCTTGGGTGCGAATGATTTGCTATCCAAGGAAGATATCGAAGCGAATTCAGCAATGTTTGATGGGGTTGATGTCTGTGTCATTCAATTAGAAATTCCAATCCCTACAATCGAGTATATCATCGATTATTGTGCCGAAAAAGGAATCAAAGTGGTATTGAATCCGGCACCGGCAACAACTGAATTGTCATGGGAAGCACTGAAAAAGGTAGAATATTTAGTGCCAAATGAAACCGAATTGCAAATTATCACTGGAAAACCAGTAAGTCTTGAGACAATTGACGAAATTGGTAAAGAAGTGATTGCGGATGGTGTACAGCGATTAGTAGTAACGATGGGTGAACATGGTGCATATTACTATGATGCTGAGCAAAATTTCCGAGTGAAGCCTGAGAAAACGAACGTAGTAGATACTACAGCAGCAGGAGACACCTTTGTCGGAGCCTTTGTTTCACGAATTCTGGTAGGAGATACTCCAGAAGAAGCAATGAATTTTGCAAACAAAGCAGCAAGTATTACGATCAGCCGAAAAGGCGCATCTGATTCAATCCCTCATTACACTGAAATATAATAAAATAATGAAATTCAAAAAACGATTACTTAACAGGAGGAATATTTTTGAAAAAGACAGGACTATTACATGCAGAATTATCATATGAGATTGCCAAGTCGGGACATTTAGATAAGTTTGTTATTGGTGATGCTGGACTGCCAGTGCCCGAAGGAGTGAAGTGTATTGATTTGGCATTAATTGACGGACATCCAAGCTTCATGACGACATTAAAAGCTGTATTAAGTGAATTACATGTCGAAGAGGCAATTATTGATACTGAAATGGATGAGGTTTCACCGCATAAAAAAGTTGAATTAGATGAAATTATTGGTGATCAATTCCCGGTAAAGGATATCCCACATGCAGAATTACAAGAAATGGTAAAAGATGCAAAGGTCGTTATTCGTACAGGAGAATTTACTCCGTATTGTAATATTATTTTAGTAGCAGGCGTATTGTTTTAATCATTGTAAAATCATTGTAAAAACATTATAAAAAACTAAAATTAATTAAAGGAGACTATAAAAAATGAAAGTATTATTTGCTGGAGAAACATGGATTAAACACATTATTCACATTAAAGGTTTTGACTCATTCACAACATCGGAATATGGTGAAGGACACCCGTGGTTTACAAAAGCAATGGAAGCTGGCGATATTGATTTAACACATATCCCAAGTCACGCAGTTCCAGAGCAATTCCCTTCAACATTAGAAGAAATGGAAGAGTATGATGTTATTATTTTAAGTGATATTGGAAGCCGCTCAATCTTACTTCCAATTGATACCTTTACACATAGTAAATTCATGCCAAATCGACTAAATATTATTAAAGAGTACGTCGAAAATGGTGGAGGATTTGCAATGATTGGTGGATACATGTCATTCCAAGGTTTCGAAAACAAAGGAAAATACAAAGATACAGCAATTGAAGAAATTCTGCCGATTGAAATGTTACCAGTTGATGATACGCAAGAGTATCCAGAAGGCATGACAATTGATGTATTGGATTCAGATCACCCAATCATGAACGGAATCCCAACAGATTGGCCACGATTCTTAGGTTACAACAAATTAATTGCCAAAGAAAATGCGCATGTAATTGCGGAGCACGACGGCAATCCATTTATCGCTACAGGCGATTACGGAAAAGGTCGAACATTTACTTTCGCAAGTGACCTAGCACCACACTGGGGTCCAGAAGAATTTGTTGAGTGGGAACACTATAATGAATTTTGGATCAATGTTGTTAAGTGGTTAGGCGATAAATAATCTCCCAATTTTTTAAAAAGTCATTATCTTTAGAAGAGATAATAAGCAAAGCTCCCTTTTGACGGGGAGCTTTTTGTTTTTTAAAATATACTTTTAAGTCTTGCTAGAAGGAATCATTGCGATTAATTCTTTAGTAAAGACAGGTTGTTTGGAAATCAAGTCAATATATGAGAGTATATTATTAGACTGAAAAATGATCTAATTAAAAATGACTATAAGGAGAGAACAAAATTGAAATTAATTTCATGGAATATTGATTCATTAAATGCTGCCTTAACAAGTGATTCAAATCGTGCGCTGTTAACACGCGAGACCTTAGCGAAAATTATAGAAAAAGATGCGGATGTCATCGCGATACAAAAAAAATTACCACGAACAGGTCCGACAAAGAAACATCTGAAAATATTAGAAGAGAAGTTCCCGGATTATGAATTTGTCTATAGCCTTTCAGAAGAGCCAGCAAGAAAAAGTTATGCGGGAACAATGTTTTTATATAAAAAGGAACTCACACCCATTGTTACATATCCTGTAATTGGTGCGCCTGACACAATGGATTCAGAAGGACGTATGATGACGCTAGAGTTTGATGATTTTTATATTACACAAGTTTATACACCAAATGCTGGAGCAAAATTAGTTCGTTTAGAAGAACGCCAACTTTGGGATGAAAAGTATCGAGCATATTTAAATTCTTTAGACGAGAATAAACCGGTTTTAGCGGCGGGAGACTTTAATGTCGCCCATAAAGAAATCGATATTGCTTTCCCAGACCGAAACCGGCGCACTGCTGGCTTTACCGATGAAGAACGAGCAGGTTTCACTAAATTACTAGAGAGTGGCTTTACAGATACATTTAGACACATACACGGAGATGTAACGGGTATTTATTCTTGGTGGAACCAACGGGCGATAACTAGTAAGGAAAACAATTCCGGTTGGAGAATTGATTATTGGTTGGTAAGTGACCGGATAGCTGATAAAGTCTTGCGCTCGGAAATGATTGATTCAGGAGTACGACAAGATCATACGCCATTGTTACTGGAAATTGGCTTATAAGTAAAAAAACACCCAAAATTTTTTGGGTGTTTTATTATTTAGTAATCTTTTAAAATTTCATCAACTGCTTCGATCAGCGAACCCCGGAAAGCATTTTTTTCTAAAGACGCAATTCCTTTGATTGTCGTTCCACCAGGAGAAGTAATCTCATCTTTTAATTCTCCAGGATGTTTACCGGTATTGAGCTGTAAATTTGCTGTGCCGCTGATCATTTGGCTGATTAGGCGATAAGCTAATTTTCGGTCTAAACCATGCTTGACGGCGGCATCTCCCAGCGCTTCAATAAAAAGGTCAACAAAAGCTGGTGCAGAGCCAGTAATGATGCCAGCAATGGCCATTTGGTCGGTTGGAATCATTTCAACATGACTAACTAATTGAAAGAGATTTTGAATCAGATTGAAATGTGTTTCGGATAAAGAATGCTTTTCTTCAAAAAGCAGCACACCATTTCCAAAGGCGACGGGTGTGTTCGGAAGTGTACTCAGATGTTGCGTGTCTACCGATAGAATTTTATCAAAGTCTTCATATAAATAGTTCACAACAACTGAGACAACTGTTTTCCCACGAAGAACTTCTTTCAACGGACTGATCATTTTATTTATTTGGTGCGGTTTGACTGCCAGAATGACAATATCTACTAGCTTAACAAGTTTACGATTGTTTTCCACTGCATGAATTCCAAGTGCTTCCGTATTCAGCGCCAACTTTTTTTGGTCACGCGCACTTGCGTATAATTGCTCGGGTTGAATCTCGTTCGATAGAATCCAACCTTTGGCAATCGCTTGGGCCATATTCCCAAAACCAAGAAAACCTATTTTTATCTGAGTTAAATCCATAAGTTATCTCCTCCATTATATTAAATATTAATTTGTTTATTGTTTAAAGTATACATCCACCAGGGTTAACATGTAAAGAGAAGAGAGTTTTAGCGGATTTATAGAAATAAATGCAGAATAGCTATATTGTCAAGTATATCTATGTTATCATAAGGTGCTTCTATATATTAGGAGTAAGAGGAGAATTTTATTGAACACAAATGAATTAAATATAATTGAACCAATCCGTACAGCACTAAAAGACGCAGGCTATACGAAAGCGACAGACATCCAAGAAGAAGCCATTCCACACTTATTAGAGGGACGCGACTTATTAGCTTCTGCTCAAACGGGAACAGGAAAAACAGCGGCATTTGCCATTCCAATCTTACAAGGATTATCTTATGAACAACGTGCAACGCAAAAAAACCCACATATTAAGGCGCTAATTATTGCACCGACTAGAGAGTTAGCTATTCAAATAGGTGACAGCTTTAGAAAATACGGTAAAAATCTAAATCTTAGAACACTCGTTGTTTTTGGTGGTGTTTCACAACATCCACAAACAAAACAATTAAAACGTGGAGTAGATATTTTAGTTGCTACTCCAGGAAGATTACTTGATTTAATGAATCAGAAGC
>CAYROB010000034.1:7326-9092 GCA_964425775.1 uncultured Carnobacteriaceae bacterium | reverse complement strand
CTTTTGAAGAAATGTTAGATACCGTAGCAGCAGCAGGACTCCATGCAGTGGAGATAGGTACAGGAGGGAATCCAGGAAATAACCACTGTCCAATGGATGAGTTACTGGAAAGTGAAGAAAAACGGATAGCCTATTTAACAGAATTAGAAAAACGCGATTTGTTCATTAGTGCATTTAGCTGTCACAATAATCCCATTTCACCAGATAAAGAAGAAGCGAAACTGGCGGATGAAACGTTGAGAAAAACAATTAAACTAGCTTCACTGATGAATGTTCCGGTTGTCAATACCTTCTCTGGTACTGCGGGCGATAGTGAAGATGCCCAGAAGCCAAATTGGCCAGTAATCCCGTGGCCACATGAATATACCGATATTTACCATTGGCAATGGGAAAATAAGTTAATACCTTACTGGAAAGAGATAGGCGAACTCGCCACAGCACACGATGTAAAGATTGGAATCGAACTTCACGGCGGTTTTCTATGCCACACACCTTATACAATGTTGAAGTTGCGCGAAGCAACCTGTGATGCAATTGGTGTGAATTTAGACCCGAGTCATTTGTGGTGGCAAGGCATTGATCCGGTTGCAGCCATTAAAATATTAGGAGAAGCGGGAGCGATTCACCACTTCCATGCGAAAGACACTTACTTGGATCAAGACAATATAAATATGTACGGTTTAATGGATATGCAACCGTATGACGATGTGAAAACACGTGCATGGACCTTCCGTTCGGTTGGTTGTGGCCATGATATGAAAGAATGGTCGGACATGATTAGTGCCTTAAGAATGTATGGGTACGACTATGTTTTAAGTATCGAACATGAAGATCCATTGATGTCTGTAGGCGAAGGGTTTAGTCGTGCAGTTACGAATTTAAAATCTGTTTTAATTGAAGAACAACCTGGCGAGATTTGGTGGGCATAGAAAGGAACAACTAAATATGAAGAAAATGAAGTTTGCAATTATTGGTTATGGGGGCATGGGGACTTATCATGTAAATGGACTAATCCCCGCTGAATCAGAAATAATGGAAGTTGTTGGTTCTTATGATATTGCTGCTGAACGACAAACAGCAGCAAAAAAATATGGGCTAAAAGTTTATGATGATTTAGAAAGTCTGTTAGCGGATGATGAAGTAGAAGCAGTCGTTATTGCTACGCCGAATGATTCACATAAAGATTTATCCATCAGCGTATTGGAAGCCGGGAAGCATGTCGTGTGTGAGAAACCGGTGACAATGAATACACAAGAACTTGATGAAATCTTAGAGGTAGCTGAACGGACAGGCAAAGCCTTTATGGTACATCAGAATCGACGCTGGGACCCAGATTTTCTATTAGTTCATGATTTATTTGAGCAACAAACACTTGGTGATATCTTCCAGATTGAATCACGAGTACACGGCGCAAATGGTATTCCTGGAGACTGGCGCCATGAAAAAGAACCGGGTGGAGGCATGCTGTTAGACTGGGGTGTTCACTTATTAGATCAATTGCTATGGTTAATTGATAGCCCAATCGCTGACGTAAAAGTCGATTTAAGTTATATCTTAGGAAACAAAGTAGATGATGGTTTCTTAGTGTATTTAACATTTGAAAATGGCATTCGCGTCCATGTTGAAGTGGGGACAACCAACTTCATCCAACTTCCACGTTGGTATGTTAAAGGAACAGAAGGATCCGCAAGAATTGATGATTGGGATTTATCAGGAGAGATGGTTGTTGCAATCGATTCAGACTCCCAAGAGAAACCTTTACCGAT